>JAHEEQ010000128.1:8705-22741 GCA_024640585.1 Micrococcales bacterium | reverse complement strand
GCGCGTCATTCGCTGCATCACACTGGATCAGAACTAGACGGGCGCATCAAAATGTTTGATGTGGGGCAAGGTTACCCCAGATTTTGCAACACAATTACCACTAGTAACTTGAGTAACAACAAATTCAGTGGATTTGTGCGCTAAACAGCGAAAGATCTCTTTGAAAGTCCGTACCAAAAACCATCAATTTTGCTATCAATCGAACCTTCTGGATTTTCAGCTAGTCCGAGAGTTACGTACATAGGTACAAGGTGATCAACAGTCGGATGGGCGTAATTGAAAGCAGGCGCTGATTTGTAATCCATCAGCCCTTCAAGATCGCCCTTAATTAGTAATTCATTTGCCCATGTATCAAAGTCGGCAGACCAGCCAGGTGCGATTTGATCTGGACCTTTGTACATATCAGTGAAAGGAAGGCCATGAGTTAGAAAACCACTTCCAATAATTAAAACGCCTTCATCGCGAAGTGGACGTAAACGTTTTCCGATTTCCATTAGTTTTAATGGATCATGAGTTGGAATAGACATTTGCAGTACTGGAATATTTGCGTCCGGATACATCGCAATCAACGGAACATAAGCACCGTGATCAAGACCCCGTGATGGAGCTTGATGTAGCGGCTCGTTGTCCGGCATCAACTTTGCAATTTTCGCAGCAAGTTCTGGCGCACCTGGTGCGTTGTACTGAATTTGATAATACTTTTCAGGAAAACCATAAAAGTCATAAATGAGCGGTTGGGGTGTAACTGCGCCAACCATCAACGGGGCTGATTCCCAATGCGCGCTAATAATCAAAATTGCCTTTGGAGTCGGCAATTCTTTTGACCACTGGGCCAACTCGCTGCGCCACTCTTTGTGGTCGAGCAGCGGTGGAGCGCCATGGCCGATGTAAAGCGAAGGCATTTTTTGCATGTGGCGAGCATAATGTAAAGTAGTTTAACTTTCAACTATTTCTAGTCGAATGTCGTTTTACTCACAAAAGGGCAACATTTTGGTTTACAGGGCTTTTGGAACTAGCCCGACTCGCATGGACAGGGAACACTAGCCATAGGCACAACGACGTGTGAGGCAACAATGACTGTTATGGATTTAAAGGCACCAACTAGAAATCAAAAATTGATTAGTTGGGTCCAAGAAGTGGCTGAACTAACTCAGCCGGATGAGATCGTTTGGTGTGACGGTTCGCAAGCTGAATGGGATCGGCTAACAAAACTTTTAGTTGATGCGGGCACATTAATTCAGTTGAATCCGAAACTTCGTCCAAATTCTTTTCTCGCAAGATCTCATCCGTCAGATGTCGCACGAGTAGAAGATCGCACTTTCATTTGCAGCGAAAAAGAAGCAGATGCTGGTCCGACAAATCACTGGATGAGCCCAGAAAATATGCGCAAAACGCTGCATCCTCTATTTGAAGGATCAATGCGCGGTCGCACTATGTATGTGATTCCTTTTTCAATGGGACCAATCGGTGGCCGCATTTCGCAACTCGGTATTGAAATTTCAGATTCACCATACGTAGTTTTAAATATGAAGATCATGACCCGCATGGGAATTGATGCCCTAAACCAAATTGGCGATGATGGAGATTTTGTTAAAGCGGTTCATTCAGTAGGCGCACCACTTCTAGATGGTGAAAAAGATGTTGCATGGCCATGCAACGAAACCAAATACATCACACATTTCCCTGAAACTCGTGAGATTTGGTCATTCGGTTCTGGCTATGGTGGAAACGCACTGCTAGGCAAAAAGTGTTTCGCACTTCGAATTGCCTCGGCAATGGGTCGCGACCAGCAATGGCTTGCAGAACATATGTTGATTTTGAAAATTACATCACCAGCAGGAGCGGTTCACTACATAACTGCAGCATTCCCTTCAGCTTGTGGCAAAACAAATCTTGCAATGCTTGAACCAACAATTCCTGGCTACAAAGTCGAAACAATTGGTGACGACATTTGCTGGATGCGATTTGGTGAAGATGGTCGCCTCTACGCCATTAATCCGGAAGCTGGATTCTTTGGCGTTGCACCTGGCACAAGTTTGAAAACCAATAAAAACGCAATAGAAACTCTTCATTCCAACTGCATTTTCACAAACGTAGCACTCACCGATGAAGGTGATGTTTGGTGGGAAGGTTTGACTGATACTGCGCCATCTCATTTGATTGATTGGCACGGAAATGACTGGACTGCAGATTCTGGCGAACTAAGTAGTCATCCAAATTCACGATTCACTGCCCCTGCAAGTCAGTGCCCTTCGATTGCTGATGAATGGCAAGACGCAAATGGTGTTCCAATTTCTGCAATCTTGTTCGGCGGTAGAAGACAAAGCAATGTGCCACTTGTGACGGAATCTTTCGATTGGCAACATGGTGTGTTTATGGGCGCGACAATTGCATCCGAACAAACTGCAGCTGCAGAGGGAACTGTGGGAGAACTTCGCCGCGATCCGTTTGCGATGCTTCCATTCTGCGGATTCAACATGGCAAGTTATTGGAAGCACTGGATTGATATGGGAAATCAAACAAGCAATTCAAAACTTCCAAAAATTTATCAAGTGAACTGGTTCCGCAAAAATGCAGCCAAAGAATTCTTGTGGCCAGGTTTTGGCGACAACTCTCGAGTTATTGCCTGGGTTATCGATCGGCTTGAAGGGCACGGTGGAGCTGTCGAAACACCACTAGGTCTAAAGCCAACTCCTGGTGCATTGAATCTAGATGGATTGGAAATCTCAGAAAAGAATTTGCAAGAGCTTTTTGCAATAGATCCAAATTCATGGAATGAAGAATGTGATTTAACGGAAAGTTATTTCGGTCAGTTTGGGCAATCTCTTCCAGAGGAAATGCATAACGAACTTGCAGGTCTTCGCTCCCGCCTTTCAGACCTCAATTCCTAACCCACTTCCATTCGTCACTACAGAATTCGCACCTCCACCTTTGTGCGTTTACGGTGTTCGGTACGAATCCTTTCGTGCCTCAGAAGTATTCCTCGCAGATCCTCTGCATCGCTGCATCTTTGCGCCAATGGATTCCTTCTCTTCCCGCAACATCCATCCTTAGGCCTTCAGATGGATTTAGGTTGATTTGGCCTTAAATTAATCAGCGATTTCTTGATTTTGCTTGGTTTTTTTGGACGGTTACCTATACTTAAATCGTATTACTGGTTCGGCTTGGGGGGAAATCGCCATGAAAGTTCAATTCAAACTAATTACAGCTATTGGCATACTCGCAACAGCTATAGGTGCAGTCGCTATTTCTGGAGTCGCAACAAATGCCGCCGTGGGCGCAGCGCCAAGTAATGGAAATGAAATGCAACTCAAGTTCCTTATAGCGTTGCAGCCAAATGGACAGATGACTCAAATGAATTGATTGCACCAGAACGTTGCGTTTGGGTTGTAACTGTGAATGCAACCTACACTGTTCAACATGCTCCGCAAGGTGCTACACGTCCAACTTATGACCACTTCACAGTTGTGATAGATGCTGCAAGCGGTGAAGAAATTTCATTTCTCGCCGGACCTAACAGCCTTAACTTGTTTGCTGGTTAAGGCATCAACTAACTCAACTAGATCTCTGCACCGCTGGATCCCCCCCCCGATCTACCTGCAACCTCCATCCGAAGGCCTAAGGATTTTCTATAGATGTTTACGAAAATCCAACGGCCTTCGATTGCAGATTCAGATTGCTTGGCATTCAGTTCATGGCTTTTGCTGCATCGGGCAGCGATGGTTCTCCAATTTTCGTAACAGGCAAAAGAAAATTGGGGGGAGGCCATAGCTGCTTGGCTGCAGGCTATCGCCGCGAAGGGATTCGTACCGAACACCGTAAACGCACAAAGGTGGAGGTGCGAATCCCATAGGGGCAAATAGCCTCATTGGTAGGTTTAGCCATGGAGGCTATGTGACTATCGATTTACGCGGACGGGATTTCCTGAAGGAAATTGACTTCACCGCTACAGAGTTTCTCGCGCTCATTGACCTGGCTGCAAAGCTTAAAAAAGCTGGTCGCAATCGCGAGCAACATTTATCACGTAAGAACCTTGCTCTAATCTTCGAAAAAACCTCAACCCGCACCCGTGCCGCTTTTGAAGTAGCAGCTTTTCATCAGGGTGCAAACGTAACTTTTATCGATCCAACTGCTTCTCAAATTGGCCATAAAGAATCTATTGCAGATTCAGCTCGCGTCCTGAGCCGGTTTTATGACGGCATTGAATACCGCGGCCACGGGCAAGCGGTGGTGGAGAAGTTGGCTGAATATTCAGATGTTCCTGTTTTTAATGGTCTGACCGATGAATGGCACCCAACTCAAATGTTGGCTGACTTCTTGACGATGTTCGAACACGGTACTTCACGCAAACCTGTTTTTACTTACCTCGGAGATGCACGTAACAATGTTGCGAATTCACTTCTTGTAACTGGTGCACTGCTCGGTTGTGATGTTCGAATTGCTGCGCCTTCGAGCCTCCAGCCGACAGCTGAAGTTGTTTCGATTGCAAAGAGTTTGGCCGAGAAGTCTGGCGCGAAAATCACAATTACTGAAGATGTGCAGGTGGCAGTGAAAGGCGCTGAATTCATACACACAGATGTTTGGGTATCAATGGGCGAGCCGATTGAAAAATGGGATGAGCGAATCAATCTTTTGAAGCCATACCAAATCAACGATGAAGTTTTTGATTTGTCTGAAAATCCAGATGCGAAATTCATGCATTGCCTTCCAGCTTTCCACGACACCGAAACAAAAGTTGGCAAAGAAGTTGCTTCCAAATTTGGTATGGCCGATGGAATTGAAGTAACAAACAGTGTTTTTGAATCTAAGCGAAATATTGCTTTTGATCAAGCAGAAAATCGTTTGCACACAATTGAAGCTATTTTGGTCGCAACACTTGGAAGCAAGACAGTTTCAGAATTGCTAGGGGCATAACTGTGACTGAATTGCCATCAACGGATTTGCCGTCTATAGATTCAAATACTTTGCTAGATGAACGACCTGATATTCGCACAAGTGACGGCGATCACGATCGTTTTGCGCATTACGTTAAGAAAAACAAAATTGTGCAAAGCGCAATCACTGGTGAAGAACTTACGGCTCTATGTGGCAAGAAATGGGTTCCAGGGCGAGATCCAAATCGCTATCCTGTTTGCCCTGAGTGCAAAAAGATTTACGACGGACTTCCAGGCGGCGACAAGCCGTCTGACAACAAGTGAGCGAAAGCCCGAGCCCGATAGATTTAACAGGTCTTAGGGCTTGGCAGCGCGCAGCAATCTCGCAGTATTTCCGCGAAAATCCAAAAGACTTTATGGCGGTTGCGACACCAGGCGCAGGTAAAACTACATTCGCTTTACGAATTGCAAGTGAACTTCTAAATCGCAGAATCATCAACCGCATAATTGTCGTTACTCCAACCGATCACCTGACAAAACAATGGGCGCAGGCAGCAACTGGCCATGGTTTAAATCTAGATTCAAACTTCACGTCGAATAAAACATCAGCAAAAGGTTTTGACGGAATTACGCTCACGTATGCAGGTGTGGCAAGTAATCCTCTGCGCCTGCGCGTTCGAGTTGATTCTTACAAAACCTTGGTGATTCTTGATGAAATTCACCACGCAGGTGATGCGTTGTCATGGGGAGATGCCGTCAATGAAGCATTTGGGAGTGCAACAAAACGAATCTCGCTAACTGGAACTCCATTTAGAAGTGACGTAAATCCAATTCCATTTGTGACATATGAAAAAGAAGAAGGCGGTGTCAAGCGAAGCGTCGCTGACTACGCCTATTCATACGGCGATGCGCTTCGCGAAGGCGTAGTACGACCGGTTCTGTTTTTGGCGTATTCCGGCAAGATGAAATGGCGCACTCGCGCAGGCGAAGTTGAAGAATCAGATTTGGCAGATGAGAATTTCAAGGAAGTAACCGCGCGCGCATGGCGCACGGCTTTGAATCCAACCGGCAAATGGATTGGAACCGTTTTGCAGGCTGCCGACAAACGTTTGACAGAAGTGCGCAGGTATATGCCAGATGCAGGCGGATTAGTTATTGCGAGCGATCACGAACATGCTCGTGCATATGTTGAAATTCTGCAAAGTGTCACAAAGGAAAAACCAGTTTTGGTCTTAAGCGATGACCCAAAAGCCGGCGAAAAGATTTCGAAATTTACACATTCAAAAGCGCGCTGGATGGTTGCAGTGCGCATGGTGAGCGAAGGCGTCGACATTCCGCGTTTGGCTGTTGGAGTTTATGCAACGAATACCTCAACACCTCTTTTCTTTGCGCAAGCAGTTGGAAGATTTGTGCGCGCGCGTCAACATGGTGAAACTGCAACAGTTTTCGTTCCTTCCGTGCCAGTTTTACTTTCACACGCGGCAGAGATTGAACGGCAAAGGGACCACGTTTTAGGGCACAAAGCCATTGCCGGAATTTGGAACGAAGATGATGCAGTAATTAAGTTCGCAACCCAAGAGCGAAATAAGTTTGACGCAGAATTTGATGATTTACATGCTTTCGAAGCGCTTGATAGCGAAGCAACTTTTGATAAAGCTGTGATGGACGGAAGTGAAATGCACGCCCTACTTGAGCCAGGGTCTCCTGAAGAAGAAGCCATATTAGGTATGCCCGGGATGCTTACTCCTGAAGAAATATCGCAGATGATTGCAGATCATCGTGCGAAACAAGTTCAGCAAAAAGCCAAACTTCCTAAGACAAAATCTTTAGCAGACGAATTGGCAGAACTCAGAAGTGAATTGCAGAATGTGGTTTGGGCTTATGCAAAACAAATTGATTCAACTCCAATGGTTGTTCATGCAGAATTAAAGCGATTCGCAGGTGGAGTTCCTGCACCGCTTGCGTCACTTGATGAACTTAAAGAAAGAATTGCGCTCGTTCGTAAATGGGCAATCGGCGAAAGCTAGTTGCAACCAGTTGCGCTAGAAACTATCCAGTCCATCTGATGGCGCACTCGATTTCCAACATACCAATTTGGTCCGTGATTCACGAGAAACGCAAAAACACCGATTGCGCCGTTTTCGTTTTCAACAAATCCGGCAAGTGCATCTGTGTCGCGTAAGCTGCCCGTCTTTGCATGAACAAGGCCACGCGCGCATAAATCTCGAGCTTCTGAGAACCGAAGCTTTAGCGTGCCATTTCGACCAGATGTGGATAGCAATCTGCGATCGTAAATGACATTTAATTCAGGGTTTTCAGGATTTGCTATTTCCGTCAAGAGACTTGTTAAGAAATGAGCTGTCAATCTATTTGTTCGCGATAGTCCGGAGCCATCTGTAAGTTTGATATTTTCGGTATCGACTCCAAGTTCTGTCAAAATTCCCATTGCGTATTCACGCGCATTTGCCCAAGTTGGATTTATACCTGCATGAGCCGCAGATGCCCTGAAGAGCGTTTCGGCAATCGTGTTGTCACTGTTTTGCAACATCATGCGAATTATTGAGAAAAGCGCAAAACCATTTGTGGTTGCAATTTGTTCTCCGTCAGAATGTTTAGCGCCTGCATATTTGACTTTGTATCCGCGGGTTTTGAGCATTTTTGCAAGCTTGATTCCAGCATATTTAGGAGCGTTGTATGCGCCTATCCCATCAACTGAAAGGGAATAGATATCTCGCACATATCTAGGCATTGGATTTGGTTTCCAGCCAGTTGGATTTGTGAACTTAGGGAAAAGGCCTGCATCTGTGTATAGGGTGATGCGGTTAACTTCTTCTCCTATTGATGTCGCTATCCCATCTGCGAGAGTCTCGAGTTGTGCAGAACTAAGAGTTGGATCACCGCTTCCAACTAAATATAGATTTTTTGAATCCGCATTCCAGGTAGCTTCAGTTGTAAATTTGAATGTTGATCCAAAAGTCTTTAGAGCGACTGCAGCAGTGACAAGTTTCATCGTGGATGCAGGCACAAATGGATGATCACCAAGATGCTGGTGAAGTGTTTCACCTGTTGCCAGGTCAATCAAAGTGATACCACTGTGTTTTGGCAACTGCGCATTCTGTAACCGTTTTATGAATTTATTCACTACTTTTGTCGGCAAAGGTCTATCCGCAGTAACTGCAATTGCTGGCGCAAGAAGAGCAAAAGTCAATGCAACGGAGAGTGCCAGTTTCGGCACGAATTTTTTTGAAGATTTTGCAGGACTTGGCACGCACTTAGCCTATTCGTGCAGGGCTTTAGGCTTGCCCAATGACATTGCGCATATCGAAACAACTAGTTGATCAGATTGTCGCGCATGCTCGTCAAGACCACCCAGACGAAGCTTGCGGAGTTATCTCAGGTCCAATTGGATCGGATTTACCTCAACGATTTATTCCTATGGTGAATGCAGCACGTTCGCCTAACTTCTATGAATTTGATTCCACAGATTTACTTAAGCTGTACCGCGAAATGGATGAAAATGATGAGGATCCAGTTGTTATCTATCACTCGCATACCCACACTGAAGCATTTCCTTCGAGAACAGATGTCACATATGCCTCAGAACCCGGTGCGCATTATGTTTTAGTTTCAACTCGTGAAACTGGCAATGAAGATGGCCCATTTGAATTGCGTTCCTTTCGAATTGTTGATGGCGAAATATCTGAAGAAGAAGTGCAAATTTCAGACTAGCAAACATAAGTTTTCGCAAACACTTTGCAATAACTATGTAAATGTGCGCTAAAGCGTTGCTTGAATTACCCTAGCCCCATGAGCATCACTGTTGGCATCCCAACCATTTTGCGTCCATACGTTAAGGACCAGCGTCGAGTAGTTGGTGATGGCGCAACGCTTAGCGCTTTAATCGACAATTTGGATAGTGATTATCCCGGTATAAAAGATCGCATAGTTGACGAAGGCGCAATTCGTCGCTACGTCAATGTCTACATCAATTCTGAAGATGTTCGATTCCTAGATGGTGTAAATTCGAAATTGTCAGATGGCGACGAAGTTGATATTTTGCCAGCTGTCGCAGGTGGCTGATTAATGACTCGATTTCCATCGTTGCTTGAATCAGTTGGTCGCACTCCACTTATTGGATTGCCAAGACTTTCGCCAGCACCAAATGTTCGCATCTGGGCAAAATTAGAAGACCGAAATCCGACCGGTTCTGTCAAAGATCGTGCAGCACTTGCGATGATTGAAGCTGCGGAACGTGACGGGAAACTAAAACCTGGTGCAACAATCTTGGAACCAACAAGTGGAAATACTGGAATTTCACTTGCAATGGTGGCAAAACTCAAAGGCTACAAACTTATTTGCGTAATGCCAGAAAATGTTTCTTCAGAACGTGTACAACTTTTGAAGATGTGGGGAGCGGAGATAATCACATCTGCAGCAGCTGGTGGTTCCAATGAAGCGGTTCGTGTTGCCAAAGAAATTTCTAAAGAAAATCCAGAATGGGTCATGCTTTATCAATACGGCAATCCAGCAAATGCTGAAGCGCACTACAAAACAACAGGCCCAGAAATCTTGGCAGATCTTCCAGAAATCACTCACTTTGTCGCAGGACTGGGCACTACAGGTACTTTGATGGGTGTTGGTCGCTTTTTGCGTGAACAAAAATCTGATGTACAAATCGTCGCCGCCGAACCTCGTTATGGTGAATTGGTTTATGGCCTTAGAAATCTTGATGAAGGTTTTATTCCAGAACTCTATGACGAAAAAGTATTAACTACTCGTTTCTCAGTTGGTCCGCGCGATGCAGTAAAACGAATGCGTCAGTTACTAACAGAGGAAGGAATATTCGCTGGCGTTTCTACCGGTGCAATATTGCATGCAGCTCTTGGAGTTGCAGATCGCGCAATTAAAGCTGGGCAAACTGCAGACATTGTGTTCATTGTTTGCGATGGCGGCTGGAAATACCTCTCAACTGGCGCATACGACGGCACACTAGATGAAGCGGAAGATGCCCTAGACGGCCAACTTTGGGCATAAAAGCCCCTAAAATTGCCGATTATGAATAACGCCCCTATCGGAATCTTCGATTCTGGAGTCGGTGGTCTCACTGTGGCACGAGCCATTATGGATCAGTTGCCAAATGAAGAGCTTTTATATGTTGCAGACACCGAGCGTGGCCCTTACGGTCCGCGACCTTTGGCTGATGTTCGTGCAATTGCGCTCGAAATCATGGACTGGCTGGTTGAAAATAATGTGAAGATGGTTGTGATTGCTTGCAACACTGCGTCATCGGCTGTACTTCGAGATGCCCGTGAACGATATTCGATTCCGGTTGTTGAAGTGGTTTATCCAGCCGCTCGTCGCGCAGCAAGTCAAACTCACAACAATCACGTAGGAGTAATTGGCACTCAAGCAACTATTACTTCCGGCGCCTACAGCGATGCCTTTGCTGCCGCTCCAAATATTTCACTTACCACTAAAGCATGCCCACGATTTGTGGAATTTGTTGAGGCTGGTATCACAACCGGCCCGGAACTTCTCGAAGTTGCGCAGGAATATTTGGCTCCACTAAAAGATGAAAATATTGACACATTGGTTCTCGGTTGCACGCACTATCCATTATTAACTGGTGTCATTCAGTATGTGCTTGGTGATGAAGTAACACTAGTTTCAAGTGCAGAAGAAACCGCAAAAGATGTCTACCGCACATTAAGCGCAAATAATTTGTTGCGTGAAGAAAAAACTCCACCAAAGCACCGCTTCATTGCAACTGGAAGTAGCGATGGCTTTAGTGCATTAGGAAACCGAATCTTAGGAACACCGGTTGTTCCTGAAATTCACAAATTCAATTAAGGATAAAAGTGATTCGTTCCGACAGTCGTACTGCAGATCAATTAAGAGAAGTAAGTTTTGAACGCAACTGGTCTGACCATGCTGAAGGTTCTTGTCTTGTAACTTTTGGTCGCACCAAAGTTTTGTGCACTGCTTCATTTTCACCAAGCGTTCCTAGATGGCGTAAAGATTCTGGCCTTGGTTGGATAACTGCTGAATACAGCATGCTTCCTCGTGCAACAAATACTCGCAATGACCGCGAGTCTGTAAAAGGAAAAATCGGCGGGCGCACGCACGAAATTTCTCGCCTCATTGGGCGCTCACTCCGAGCGGCAGTTGACTACTCGGCAATGGGCGAAAACTCAATCATGATTGACTGCGATGTCCTGCAAGCTGATGGTGGCACCAGAACTGCTGCGATCACTGGCGCATGGGTTGCTCTCTCTGATGCAATTACGTGGGCGGCAGCGCAGGGTCACATAAAAAACCCGGATGCAACCTTGTTCGATACTGTTTCAGCGGTAAGTGTTGGCATTATTGATGGCGAGCCACGACTAGATCTGCATTATGAAGAAGATGTGCGCGCTGAAACTGACATGAATGTGGTCATGATGGGCGATGGTGGTTTTGTTGAAATTCAAGGCACCGCTGAAGGAAAACCATTTGATAGAAAGCTTCTTGATGAACTTCTTGATCTTGCTTCTAAAGGTTGTGTAGATCTTTCGAAATTACAGCGACAGGCTGTTGGAAAATGATTGAAGTTGTTTTAGCAACTCGAAATGCGCACAAAGTTCTCGAAGTTCAGCGCATTGTTGATGCCACTTGCAAAGATATTACTGTTGTTGATTTAACCAATTTTGCAGATGCTCCTGAAGTTGTTGAAGATGGTGCAACTTTCGCTGCTAATGCACTTTTGAAAGCACGCGCACTTGCTGCACATACTGGCAAAACTGTTATCGCGGATGATTCAGGAATTTGTGTTGATGCACTAAACGGAATGCCAGGGATTTTTTCTGCTAGGTGGGCAGGAAGTCATGGCGATGACAAAAAGAATTTGCAATTACTTCTAGATCAAACAAGCGATGTGCCAGAAACCCGACGGGGTGCGCAGTTCGTATGCGCTTTTGCGGTTGTAACATCTGACGGAACTGAAAGAGTTGTTGAGGGCGTTGTTGAAGGGGAAATCACGCGCGAACCTCGTGGCGCTGATGGCTTTGGATACGACCCAATATTTCAACCTTATGGATTTGATGAAACCACAGCACAAATGGCACCAGAACAAAAAGATGAGATTTCGCATCGAGGACAAGCTGTTAGAAATCTTGTACCTGTGTTGAAAGAAATCTTCGGCTTGAATCAAGGTTGCGGTGGTAATTGCGCCTGTAGAGCCAATTAATTTTGGTAATTGCGAGTGCGGGTGGCGGGACTCGAACCCGCACGTCTTTCGACCGAGGCTTTTAAGGCCTCTGCGTCTGCCATTCCGCCACACCCGCTGGTGTTTATATGAGATTTTGATGGTGCGGGCGGAGAGACTTGAACTCTCACACCTTTCGGTACTGGAACCTAAATCCAGCGCGTCTGCCAATTCCACCACGCCCGCGTAGTGGGGGATTGTAGGGGCTGTTTAGTTGGACTTTGGGGGCAGTCCATATCTGTCCTATTCTTAGAGCCATGAGCACCGATAAATCAGCCCAGGAAATCCTCAAAACTATCGAGACCACGAGCGCACGCTTAGTTGAAAACCTGAACGAAATCGTGGATCGCTCCCAGCCTGAAAAAATAGTCGCCAAACAGGTCCAAAACCTTAAGAACTTCTACCTAGACGAACACGGCGGAGTTCGCATGGACCGCGCTGGGAAAACTTTGGCTGTAGTCCTCGGATTAGCTGTTGTCCGCAAACTTTTTAAGTAAACACCTTGTTCGAAATCTCGGTCACTGAAGTTTTTATTGTTGGATTGATTGGCATTATTGCTGGAATCATCAATGGCACAGTCGGTGGTGGTTCGCTTCTTACTTATCCTCTACTAGTTTCAATTGGAATCTCGCCAGTTTGGGCAGCGGCCACAAACAGCACTGGGCTTGCAACTGGAAATATGGCAGCACTTATTCCACATCGTCACCAGCAGACTGTTCCATTTAGAGAATGGAAATGGCACGCAATATCAACCGCCGCTGGATCGGTGGCGGGTGGTCTCTTATTAATCATGTTGCCCGAAAAAATCTTCGAGTTCTTGGTGCCAATTTTGTTGGTCGGAGCTTCATTAACGATGGTAATTCGACCTAAACAAAAAGTCGCAGCACATAAACATCCGAAAGAGACCAAGTCGCTATTGGTTTTGAGTGGTTTATATAACGGCTACTTCGGACCTGGCCAAGGTGTACTCGCTATGGCAATTTTGTTGCGAGATGGCAGATTGACCGTAGCTCAAACGGTTGTCATTAAAAATCTAGTTTTGGCTTTAAGCAATGTTGTGGTGGCAACTTTATTCATTTTGACAGGACACGTAGTTTGGACAATTGCATTGACCTTACTTATAACTGCCGCAACCGGAGGTTGGATTGGCGGGAAAGTGGCAGGTTCGATCAACCCAACGTTTACAAGATGGTTTGTGGCAGGAACTGGCTTCCTTTCAGCTGCCTGGTTTCTTCTCCGTTAGGCAAAAGAAAAGATTTGGTTAAATTGCAGAGGTATTCTTTTAATTTGGTCCAAATTCTTCAGAAATGGCGAACAATTGCCTCCACCAGTAGGAGTGTTGTGAAAAAAGTCATTTCGGCATTGAGTCTCGCAGTACTAATTTGTGGATCGTTTACGTCCGCGGCATTAGCTGTCGATTCCAGTAGCGATAAAGACGCCGAACTACTTAGTTACATCGAGCAAGTTTCGACTAACCGCAAACCATTTCTAGTAGACAAACAAGGGATGATGTGGTTCTCTGAAAACACATCAGCGAAATTGCGGCAACTTGGTGACCACCCAGTTTGGGCTGTTAGTCCTGGATACACCAATGCGGTAAGAGCCATCGAATCTATTGACGACAATTCACTATACGTAAATAACCGTTATTCAATTCCGAAAGATCCACTTGGCGATGTCGGAGACACAGATTTGGAAGCGAATCACACCCAGATTATTGGCGCAGATGTTTTGCAAGCGGAAGGTTATGAAGGCAGTGGGAAAGCTGTCGCAATTTTGGATACTGGCATTCAGTCGAATCACCCATACTTCAAGGACGATCAAGGAAATTCAAGAATTGTTGCGCAGGCATGTTTTGTCACCGCTGCAAACGAATCGTTGCCTTGTAAAAACGGCCAAGACTCTGATCTAAGTGCGAA
>JAHEEQ010000128.1:0-8605 GCA_024640585.1 Micrococcales bacterium | reverse complement strand
ATCACCCATACTTCAAGGACGATCAAGGAAATTCAAGAATTGTTGCGCAGGCATGTTTTGTCACCGCTGCAAACGAATCGTTGCCTTGTAAAAACGGCCAAGACTCTGATCTAAGTGCGAACTCTGCAGACATTACTCATATGTCAAATTTCGAACAAGAAGAGATGAATCATGGGATTCACGTCGCAGGCATTGCAGCCGGAAATGGAAATGCAAACGCAGGAAATGGCATAGCCCCGGATGCCGATATTGTGGCAGTTAGAGTTTTTGGATACGGCGGAGCTTACGATTTTGACATCTTGATGGCACTCGATTGGATTGCAACAAATGCGGACTTGTACGACATTGCATCTGTAAATTTGAGTTTAGGTAGCGGTCTGTATTCACCAAATACTTGTCAGAGCAGTAATAGTGCAACACTGGAATATTGGTATGAACAGTTCTTTCAAAATTTAATTGATGCAGGCGTTGCTCCGTTAGTGGCGTCAGGTAACGATGGAAATCAAACAAAAATTTCTTCACCAGCCTGCATAGAGCCTGCAATTGCTGTGGGTTCATCCAACGCATACGACACAAACAACAATTCCTTTGAAACTATCTCGTATTTCACCAATATTTCCTCGCAATTAGATTTGATTGCTCCAGGAAATAACTTGAAAAGTTCACTCCCATTCAGCTCTTACGGGCTCATGAGTGGCACTTCCATGGCCACTCCCGCTGTCGTGGGAAGTTTCGCTTTGCTTCAAAGCATCGATTCGAAACCAGTCAGTGAATGGTTGGCGATCTTAAAAAATACTGGGACTCCGCTTGATGGTTCGAATGTATCTAATATTCCGCGAATAAACCTCGACTGGGCAGCCTGCGCTGCACTAGATTGTTTAGTGCCACCACGGAACTTAAACCTCTCTGCAAATTCCGCTGATGAAATTGAATTTAGTTGGCAAGAGTCAAGTTATGGATCCACACCTATTGAATTTGATATCAAGGTTGGTGGCTTTGAAACCACTATTAGCGCCACCAACTCTTCGGCAATATTGCTCTATGAAGATCTTGCAGATGTAGTTCATATCCGGAGTCGAAACGGTTCTGAAGTTTCTGACTGGGCGGAACTTCAACCATTTCGAAAAAGTAATTCTTTGTCGATGAAAGTCAAGAATTCAAATGCTCGTCAGATACTTGCTGCTGAACTCGCAGGGGACTACTGCACTACGAACTTCGTTCCTTATGTGAGTTTTAAGTACGAATCAACTTCGGCAAACCTTCGACAAATTTGGATTTCTGGCACAAATGGTTTTGCCTCTTTTAATGAAACCACTTACACCCCTGCAGTCGGAGAGGCGCTTAATACAGATTCAAAGACAAAAGAATTGATTATCACCAATCCAACATCATTGCTGAGCTCAAACAGTAAAGCCTTCGTTGTAAACGATTTGATGTACGGAAGTGAATATTCACTAAGTACGCTCTTCAATGAGATTGCGAACGGCGAATATTCACCAAGTGCACCAGCGGACTTAGTCGCGACCGGTGGGCCAAGTCGTGCGATACTGGATTGGGCAGCAGGAGACAGCACATCCTGGCGAGTTCTTGTTGACGATGAAGTAGTTGCAACTGTGACAAGTAGTGAAACAGTTGTGGACCTTACTCCTGGCCAACACGAAGTTGCGGTTTGCGCAATTAAGGTAAGCGGAGGAAACACCTACACCTCCACGCAAACAGCAGTTTCTGTGACAGCTTCACCTGGAATTTATCAAGAGATTTCGGTAGACACATTGCCTGCACTCAATGCAAAAGGTGCGAAAGGCTTTCTCGTCGCTTCATCTTCAGCAAATCTGAATTTGGCTTTTGCGTCAATGACATCGGAAATTTGTTCTGTGAATGCTGCAACTGGTCAGATCACACCACTTTTAGCTGGCACTTGTGAAATTGAAATGTCTCAATCTGGAAATGGAACATATGCTGCTGCAACTTCTGTAGATGTTTCTTTTGAAATTGGTGTTGAACTTCCAGGCGCAGTTCGAGCTCTGAAGGCAACCACAGTGTCAGGCAAATTGCTAATCAGTTGGAAAGTTCCAACAAATCATCAAGTAGCACAATTGACTGGATATAGAATCAAATGGCGAGCAAAGGCTCCTGGAAAAACTTTTTCTGCGTGGAAAACCATCACCACCTCGAGCAATAAAACTTCGCTCCTCTTAAAGAAATTTGCAAAAGGTGCAAATGTTGAAATCAAAGTTTCAGCAATCTCTCAAGCTGGCACTGGAAATACTGTTTTAGTTAAAAAACTAATTAGCTAGATTTTCATCTGCAGCCGAAGTGTTTCGCAGGATTAAAACTGCAAATGAAGCAATTAGGCATATAACTGCAGCTGTTATCCATGCAATTGTGTATTCACCGGTTATCGTTCTAATAATTCCTGCATAGTAAGCGGCAATAGAAGCGCCAATCATGTGAGACGCAAACACCCAACCATAAACAACACCAGATTTGTGATATCCAAAATGTTTGCGCGCTAATGCGATAGTTGGTGGAACTGTGGCCACCCAATCAAGTCCATAGAAGACCACAAAGAAAAGCAGTGGAGGAGTCACATGCGGACCGAGGAAAACTGGGACTGTAAAGAGTGCGAGACCTCGCAAACCATAATATGAAAAAAGAAGCAGGATTGGACTTACCCGATCTGTGAGCCAACCAGATGCAATGGTGCCAATCAAATCAAAAACACCAACCATCGCTAGCAAGGAGGCTGCGGTATTGACTGACATCCCATGGTCGTGTGCAGCTGGAATGAAGTGCGCACCGATCAATCCGTTTGTAGTCCAACCACATACAAAAAAAGTTCCAGCGAGAACCAGAAATGCTTTGGTTTTCCATACATCGCGCAATATCCCCAATGCAGAAGCTCGAACTAAGGGTGGAGGTGTCAGAATTTCAGTATGGGTTGAACCAAAAGGATTTAGCCCAATTGTGTGCGGAGCATCTTTGAATTTCCACCAAATGATTGGCGAGATTGAGGCAGCTAAACCTGCTATCAAGTATGAAATGACGCGCCAATTTGCTGTGTCTAGCAAGTAGCCAAACAATGGCAAGAAAACTAATCCACCAGTTGCGTAAGCAGCGGAAAAAATTCCTGTTACAAGTCCGCGTTGTTTGTCGAACCATCTATTTGCTACCGCAGAACCAAGTACAAGCGCCAAACATCCCGTTCCGAATCCAACCAAGAGACCCCAAAGCACAATTAACTGCCAGCCTTGGGTCATGACAGTTGTTAGACCAGTTCCAATGGCAACTAATAGGAGTGCTGAAGAAACGACGCGACGAAGTGAGTATCTCTCCATCAAGTTGGCTGCAAAAGGTGCAGTTAATCCGTATACAAAAAGATTAACCGCCACCGCACTTGAAGTGAGATCTCGTCCCCAACCAAATTCATTTTCAAGCGGCTCTAGAAATATGGAAGTGGTTGATCGAAATGCTGCGGACGAAAGCAAAGTTAGAAAAGTAAGCGCCGCCATGTACCAGGCGTAATGAACTTTGCGCATTGGGACACAATAGACAGAAAAAAGTGAATGGGCCTCAAATCTGAGACCCATTCACCACTATGGAGAATTATGCGAAGGAAATTCCTTAGCGGTTCTTGCCTTTCCCACCATTTGGTTTGGTAGGCAAGTTTGGAAGTTCACCGAGATCAGCCATTTGATCATCTCGAACTTGGGTTGCAGCAGCTAGTGCAGATGCAAAAACTGCTCTTGCTGCAGTTTTTTCAGCCGAATTAGTGGCACTTGTAAGTGCTTCACGACGAGCTTGCTTTGCAGACTTCACAACTGATTTAAAGTTCTTCTCAATTGATTTATTTGCATCGCGGAAAGCCTTTCCAAGTGGCTTGAAAGCTTCCTTCAAGACCTTGAAATCGGCTTTTGTCTTTGCACTTGCGTCGTATGCAGCAAGTGCTGATTCGTACGAAGCCAAAACAGCATCATATGAAGCAATTGCATCTGCTGGTGCTACTACAACGGCAGCTACTTCGCTGGATTCGACAGCTGAAGCTGCAGTGGTGCTGATTCCTGCAATTGCAAGTGCAGCAATCAGAACTTTTGCGATTAATGTTTTCATTTCTACTCCTTCGCCAAGGTTATTTGCCCTGACGGCAGAAGTATGAGACCGCGATTCTGGGAAAATTCTGAGAATTTCCCAGAACACTATTCCAAAGCGGCTAAGAATTGCCTAAGAAGGTTAATAAACGCCTTAAAAGGGGTAAGAATTGCATCGTGAGCGGTCAAAGAATCCTTGTAGTCGAAGATGATGAGTCACTTCGCAATTTATTAGTCGACGCCTTGGGCATCGCTGGATTCGAAGTTATTGCCTTTGCATCAGTTGAAACCGTAGCGAGCAAAATACCAACGATCAAACCAGATTTAATCGTGAGCGACATAAATCTTCCAGGCCTGTCTGGATTTGAACTTTTGAAATCCTTGCGAAAAACTGGCAACGAAATACCTTTTATCGCTTTGACTGCAAGAAGCGAAAAGTTGGATATAAATGAAGGACTGCGCGAAGGCGCTGATGACTACATCACAAAGCCATTCGGTCTTGAAGAATTGGTCTTGCGTATTAGAGCCGTTTTGAGACGTTCAGGTAAATCTTTAGAGAATCAACTTTATTCTCTCGGCAAATTGACCCTAGATTATGACAAACACATAGTAATTTGCGATGGATTGGAACTTGAAATTTCTCCAACGGAATTCACATTATTACAGGTATTAATGGAAAATAAAGATAAAGTTGTTCGCAAACAAGTTTTAATGCGAGAGGTGTGGGGCTTTGATTTCGAAACCAATACCTCGGTTCTAGACACTTATATTTCGTATCTCCGTAAGAAGATTCCTAGCGAATCTTTAATTCAGATAAAGACAATTCGTGGTGTTGGTTTCAAAATTGAGGAAATGAAATGAAACTTAGGACAAGAGTTTTAATAAGTGTTGCGCTTATTTTCTCTATGGCGCTAACTTCTTTCGGATTCATATTTATTAATTTGGTAGAGAGAGACGCCAAGAATCGCTTGGCTTCCCAAATGCAGACAGCTCTAAACGAAATCAATCTATTGGAAGATTCACCAATTACTTCATCTTTCAGTGTGGCCGCAAACACAGATTTTGAACTCCTTGTTGGCATGTACGATGATAAAGGAGAGCTCTTAAGTTTCTCTGAAACTGAAATTCAGGTCAAGAAACTGAAGAAATCAGATGTTAAGTCAGCATTGTCGAAGCCCATTGAAATATCTGGCAAGGGTTCTTATCTGATTAGGTCTATAGATCTTTCGAATAGTTCGTATGTGATTCTTGCGTCAGGGCTTTCGGATGTGCATTCCTCAATAGCAACTTTAACAAGACAGATAGCCATCTCAATACTTGCATTCCTTTTGCTGAGTGTCTTTTTTGTATTTGCTGTCATGAATAAAGATCTATCAGCATTGAAGAAGTTGAGTCTGGAAGCCGATCTAATTGCCAATGGCGAATTGCAAGGCGAACTAACCAAGTATTCTGGAACTTCAGAGGTCGCAGTCCTTTCAACTTCAATCTCCGCTATGGCATCTTCACTTCAAAAACATACAAACGAAATGCAAGAGTTGCTCGGGGATATTTCGCATGAGCTTAAAACACCTCTGACATCAATCAAGGGGTATGCCGAGATACTCATGCAAAAGTACTCTGATTCAGAAGATAATTTGCGAGCGTTTGAAATTATGCAAAGTGAAATCAACCACATGACTAGGCTGATTGATGACATTCTTCTGATGTCTAAATTAGGCGCTATAAATTATGAAATTTCTGACGAAATTAATTTAGGTGATCTGGTTAGAGAGCGATTCAGCATCTTGCAAGAACTGCAGCCGGAACGCCCACTGCATTTGGTAGATGAGTGCGAAGAGGAAGTAATAGTCTCTCAAGCTTTAATGACCAGATTAATTGATAACTTGGTCTCAAACACCTTGAGTCACACCAAAGTTCATGATTCTGTGGATGTGTTTACCTTTATCGAAGATGGGAATTGGACCCTTCAATACGAGGATTCCGGCGAAGGCATGCCTGAAAGTTATTTAGTGGATTTCGCAGACGAATTATCTCGCTTCGACAAACGAAAATCCGAAGGTAAAGGAACTGGGCTGGGATTGAGCATTGTTCAACAGATCGTGCTCCAGCATGGCGGAACACTCGTGTTAGGCAAGAGCTATCTAGGTGGAATGCTTCTGAGGATTACAGCGCCAATCTCAAGATAACTAGACTTGGGAGCGTGCATGGTGCGAATCAATTCGTTACAAAATCCAAAACTAGGGATTTTGAAATTGGTAATTGCGTATGAGGAAAAATCCGTACATTCGCCTTTTGCGGCTTCGGCAATGGGTCAAGAACTTACTTATATTTGTGCCAGTTCTGGCGGCGCACCAATTTCCTCAAGCTGAACAACGCCACAAATATCTATTCGCATTCCTAGCGATTAGTTTCTGTGCCTCGGCAGTCTACGTAATCAATGACATATTCGATGTCGAATCAGATCGCCAACATCCAATTAAGCAAAATCGCCCTATTGCCGCTGGAGAAGTAACTGCTGGATTCGCGGGGTGGCTAACTGCTGGATTGCTTATCGCAGCATCTGTGATGTCCTCATTAGTCAACCCAAATTTTATGTTCTGGCTGTTTGGATATTTCTCACTGACGTTGCTTTACACATTCTGGCTAAAACAAATTGCTTTAATAGATTGTTTTACATTAGCGGCCCTTTACACTCTCCGGATTTTGGCAGGCGCTTCCGTTATAGATATTAAAGTTTCATTTTGGCTGCTTGCATGTTCTGGATTCTTATTTCTTTCTTTAGCTTTTGCCAAGCGTTATGGTGAAATCGCGATAAATGTTTCTCAAGGTAGGGAACATTCAATAGGTCGTGGTTATCAAAATTCCGATGCAAATCTGATTTTGAGCTTTGGGGTTGGTTCAGGATTAATCGCCGCACTTGTGCTGGCGCTTTATGTAAATAGCGGTTCGATTGTTGCCTTATATCGCTCTCCATTTGTTATATGGGGAACAGTTCCAATTCTGTTGATGTGGATTTTCAGAATCTGGTTAAAAACTCACCGCGGCGAAATTGCAGATGATCCGCTTCTTTACGCGACTAAAGATCCGGTCAGTATCGCTGCTGGGTTGATAGTTGCAGTATTAGTTGTAGTTGGCGCTGAAGGCTGGATAGTTTGATGTTTGAGTCTTGGGGTCGTTTGACACCTGCCAATAGCGAAGTGAAAATCCTTACGGATGTGGAGCAGATTGCGCCGAGTCTGCACGAGCGAAAAAGTTCGCTTGCATATGGTGTTGGTCGAAGTTATGGCGATGTCTGTTTGAACCCTGAAGGCTCATTGCTTGCGATGGCAAGTATGGACCGTTTTATTTCATTTGATTCCGATTCGGGAGTCTTAACTTGCGAAGCAGGAGTCTTGCTCCGCGATATTCAGCGTCACTTCGCTCCACATGGCTGGGCGCTTCCAGTTACTCCTGGGACTCAGTTTGTTACGGTCGGTGGAGCAATCGCAAACGATGTGCACGGAAAAAGCCACCATGTGCACGGAACCTTTTCTCACAATGTTTTGAATTTCACATTAATTAGAAGTGACGGCGATGTGCTGGAATGTTCGCGGGCAAAGAACCAAAAATGGTTTGCCGCAACAATTGGTGGTATTGGTCTAACGGGTGTGATATCAAAGGCAAGTTTGCAATTACAAAGAATCTCGGGGCCTTGGATCGATACCGAAACCATTCCGTTTGGAAGTATTGAGGAGTTTTTCAAACTCACAGCCGAGACAAATTCAGTCTGGGAAAACTCAGTCTCATGGATTGACTGCACCACTAAACGCAAAAACCACGGATTGTTGATGGTAGGAAATCGGTCGGTGCTGCAAAAGGAAGCAAAGTTCAAAAACGGAATCACCTTTCCAGTGCAACCGCCAGTTTCATTGATAAACAGACTCACATTGAAACCTGGAAACCTCGGCTATTACACCCTCAATCGAATCAAACCTCGAAAATCAACCGTGCATTATGAAAAATTCTTTTATCCACTAGATGGAGTGATCGAATGGAACAAGGTGTATGGTCCAAAAGGGTTTTATCAGTACCAAAGTGTGGTTCCGCCTGAAAATGCACTTGACGCGACCAAAGAGATGCTGTCGGAAATAAGTAAATCTGGACAGGGGTCTGTGCTCGGGGTTTTAAAAGCCTTTGGCGATCAACCTTCTCTTGGCTTGTTGAGCTTTCCAATGCCTGGAACCACTCTTGCTTTGGATTTCCCAAACCGCGGTGCAGACACAGAAAACTTGTTCAAGCGTCTTGATGCAATTGTTTCAGCCGCAAATGGCCGTTTGTATTTGGCGAAAGATGCGAGAATGTCACGCGAAATGTTTGAAAAAAGCTACGAGCAGATTAAGAATTTTAATAAATTCCGTGACCCTAAAATAAGTTCCGCAATGTCCCGCAGATTGTTAGGTAGTTAATGAAAAGAATCGTAATCATCGGTGCAACTTCAACAATCGCGACTGAGTGTGCTCGAATTTGGAATCAAGAGG
>JAHEEQ010000114.1 GCA_024640585.1 Micrococcales bacterium | reverse complement strand
AACCGCTTTATCTAGCCTTGTACTTCTTGTTAATTGTGTTCTTCGCGTACTTCTATGTAAGCATCACATTCAACCCGCAACAAACGGCAGAAGACATGAAGAAATACGGCGGATTTGTTCCTGGGTATCGCGCAGGCAAGCCAACCGCTGATCACTTGGCATATGTTTCAAACCGTTTGACTTTCCCTGGTGCGCTTTACCTAGGTCTTATTGCCTTGATTCCGTTCTTCGCATTCGCATTGTTGAATGTAAACATGTCTCGATTCATCTTCGGTGGAACTTCACTACTCATCATGGTTGGTGTTGGTTTGGACACTGTTAAGCAGATCGAATCCCAACTTCAACAGCGTTCATACGAAGGCTTCTTGAAGTAATGCGCATCATTTTGATGGGTCCGCCAGGTGCGGGCAAAGGTACTCAGGCTGTTTTCATTGCGGAAAAGCTTGGCATTCCACACATATCTACCGGTGACATTTTCCGTGCAAACGTTTCACAAGGTACACCGCTGGGTGTCGAAGCAAAAAAGTTCATGGATGCTGGTGAATATGTTCCAGATTCAGTAACTAATGCAATGGTTGCGGATCGCCTCACTCAGGCTGATGCCCAAAAAGGTTTTCTACTAGATGGCTACCCGCGCACTATTGATCAAATCAATGAACTAGACAAAATGCTTACGGCAGCTGGAGTTGCAGTTGAAAAAGTAATTGAACTTACAGTTGACATTGATGCAGTTGTGCCGCGCCTTCTAAAGCGTGCAGCCGAACAAAATCGCCCGGATGACACCGAAGATGTAATCCGCCGTCGCCTCGAAGTTTATGCAGAACAAACTGCTCCACTTACAAAGGTTTATGCAGATCGCGGATTGCTATTGCAGGTTGATGGCTTCGGCGAAATTAGCGAAGTCACAAAGCGGATTTTGGCTGTCCTAGGTTTATAGTCACTTTATGAATACCGCCCAGAACTCAAACAATGTTCTTGGGCGGTTTTTGTTTGCATCTCTTGTCACTTACATTGCCACTCAAGCGCATGGTTGGGCAGGGGGAGTTGCAACTCCGTATATTTTCACTGCCTTTACTTGGTTCGCTGTGATTCTGCTTTCATTGCGAATTTCGAGCCGCAAGATGTTGCTTGCTCTTTCTCTCGGCGTCCAATTAGCGATTCACTTTGGGAGTATGCATTCCCACATGCACGAAATGAATACCTCAAATACTGCAATGGTGGTTGGCCACATAGTCGCTGGAGTTGTTGCTTGGGCCATCACTGTTCTAAGTGAAGACAGATTCTCCATCTTTGCAAACGCACTCTCACTTTTCAAGTTTGCTAGCCCAAAAATTGATTTCCTAAAAACTTCTCATTGGTCTTTAAAAACATATAGTTCAGATATTTTCAAAATTACATTCGGAAGTCGAGCGCCACCAGTTTTTTCTAGTAATTAATAAATCTCATTAGCTAATTATTAGAAGGAATTAAATGAAAAAGAAATTATTAGCTCTATTTGCTGTGCTCACATTGGCTACAGCTTGTGCACCAACCGAACAAGTAGAAGATCACACTGGCCACATCACTGTCGCAAATGCGTATGTCCGTGCAACAGATGAAATGTCAGTAATGATGGACACTTTGATGACTGGCACTTTTATGGAAATCACAAACAATCACGACGAACCAGTGACTTTGGTTGGCGGAAAGTGCGATTGCGCTGAAGCTGTCGAAATTCACGAAGTAGTTGGTGGAGTTATGCAGCCTAAAGAAGGCGGTTTGGAAATCGCTGGTGGTGCAACCGAAACCTTAAAGCCTGGCGGCAATCACGTCATGTTGATTGGACTTGATGGCGATTTGATTGCAGGAACTGAAGTTACATTCACGCTCGAGTTCTCAGATGGACACGAAGTTGAAGTGACTGCACCTATCAAGGTAGTGAATCTAGATCAAGAAAACTATGAAAAGTAATCATGACTGAAAAGAATCTCGATCGTCGGCAAATTCTCTCCCTTGGTGCAACCACCACTGTTGGATTAACAGTCGGTGCTTCTTCCACAGAGGCCGCCCATCGAATTCTTGATTCACAAGGAATTGGGGTGGTGGGTAAAACCACCATCCCGTTCTTTGGAAAACACCAACCAGGGATTGAAACTCCAATTCAAGCAAAAGGTGTTTTTGTTGCTTTTGATTTGAATAGGGCAGATAGAGAAGCCCTTGCTCGACTATTGCGGCTTTGGACAACTGATATTTCGTTGCTGATGGCGGGAAAGCCGGCAATGGCTGATACAAGTGGAGAAATCGCAAAAACACCAGCGCGATTAACTGTGACTTTGGGGCTTGGTTTTAGCCTTTTTGAAAAACTTGGAAAGCAATCCAATTGGCCACTTCCTGTCAAACAAATTCCAAGGTATCAAATTGACGAACTAGATCCAAAATGGTGTGACGGGGATTTGCTGCTGCAGATTTGCGCAGACGATTCACTTTCGGTCTCACATGCTTTGCGCGAATTAATCAAAGATGCGAAACCTTTTGCGGAAGTTAAGTGGATTCAACAAGGATTCTCATCACACCACGGAATTAATCCTGGCGAGACGCCAAGAAATTTGATGGGTCAAGTTGATGGAACTGATAATCCCAAATCTGACACAACTGATTTTGATACAACTGTTTGGAAAAAAGATGGAAGTACAACTTTTGTTCTTAGAAGAATTCAAATGAATCTTGAAACCTGGGACTTGTTGAGTCAGCCGAATCAGGAAAAAGTTATCGGACGAAACCGCAAGAATGGTGCACCACTAACTGGGGTATTGGAATCCGACAAACCAGATTACGAAAAGAAAGTAAATAGCGAGTTAGTGATTCCGATGGATGCACATATTCGCAGGGCCACGGGTCCACGCAATTTATTACGTAGAGTTTTCAATTATGACGATGGCCTAGATGGTCAAGGTCTCTTATTCGCAAGCTATCAAGCAGACATAAATCAGTACTTAGAAATCCAAAAAAGACTAGCCGAAAAAGATTCTTTAAACATATGGACGACCCCTGTTGGTTCGGCTTTGTTTTATATCCCACGCGGCGCCCAAGAAGGGGATTGGTTAGCCTCTAAATTCTTCTAATTTACTCACATTTTGTCCCTCGCGATGAGCGATGTGGGTGGGGATGAGTAACCTTCCCGCAGGCCAATTATTGGTCTAACGGGAGGAACAAAATGAAAGCGTTTCGCGCGCTCACTATTAGTGCAGTTTTAATCGCACAAACAATTTTTTCAGGTCCGGCATTAGCTGTTGATTCAAGTCCAGTTGGACGGCCTATCAGTCCCTACCAAACTGCATCAGGTCCGGGAAGTATTTCAATCACCTGGTCTGCGCCCGTGCAAAATGCTGGTGCGGTTGATGGATACAAAGTTCAGTATCGATCAATTTATGAGACCGAGTGGACTACTTACGTAAACAAAGCACCTGGCGCTATTTTAGATATAACAGGCCTTGCAAGTCCAGGCACTTTCGTTATGAGAATTGCAGCTGTCAACGGCAATTTCATTTCCCCGTATGTAACAGTCAAGTCGGGAGCTGACCAAAAAGTCGCAACTCAAATTTCAACAGGTGGTTACAACACTTGCGCTTTGCTTGACGATGCAACTGTTGAATGCTGGGGATACAACTTCGCCGGAGCGCTAGGCGACAATGTTCACACAACCACGGCTGACACTGACGTTCCTTATCCTGTTAAAGCGTATAACCTCACAAATGTGGTGGAGGTTCAAAGTGGATCAACAAATAACTGCGCGCTAAAAGGTGATGGCACTGTTTGGTGCTGGGGAACAAATACTTTTGGTGAACTTGGTGATGGCACCAACTATTATTCCAAGAAGCCACAGCAAGTTCCAGGCATTGAAAATGCAGTTGATATCGATGTCACCTACAGCACTGTTTGTGCAGTTTTGGCTGATGGTTCAGTCAAATGCTGGGGTTTAAACCTAGGCAAAATCTTTGGTGACAACTCAGTCAACAATCTTTCACCAAGGATTATTCCAAATCTCTCTACGGTTAAGAAATTTATCATTGGCAGAACATTCAGTTGTGCTCTATTGCAAAATTCGGATTTGAAATGCTTCGGAGACAATTCGATTGGCCAGCTTGGTGTCGGATATATATCTCCCGCAAACTCGCCTTATGCCGACGCAATCATCGCCACAGATGTAAAAGAATTTAGTCTAGGAAGTACAAATGCATGCTATCTAACAAATAGCAATGATTATTACTGCTGGGGCTCTAATCAATATGGTCAGGTCGGAGACGACAGTGGCCGTCCAGTCCTCAGCCCGAAATTGATCTTGAGCGAAGTAAAAACAGTTAGCGAGAACATTGGCTACCACCAGTGTGTCGCAATGCTCGACCAAACAGTTAAGTGTTGGGGCTGGAATCCACACGATGCACTTGGTGTAAATGATCATGTCGAACATGATGCACCAGTTACTGCAACCGAAGTTTGGACAGCTGATTACACCCAAATTAGTTCTGGTTATCTTTTCAATTGCACATTAAGTGAATTTAGTGGAGTGGTTCAGTGCTGGGGCTCCAACGACCATGGGCAACTTGGCAATGGGCAAGGCGGCTCGCAAACGAGTGAAGGAAATTTCTCTGCAGTTATTGGCTACGGCGACCAGTTCCTTCGCACCGCAGATCGCCCAGACAACATTGACTGGGTTAACCAGAGCGGTACAGCTCGCGACTACATAAACGTTGGCTGGCATGAACCGAATGACAACTATTCGCCAATCACTCATTACAACGTGCGCTGGACTTTCGACGACATCCAGAAAGTGAATCCTGATGACGTCACCTGGTTCACTGACACCTCAACTATTGCCCAATACATAATCTCAAACGTGGACGAAGCCCGTGCTGCATTTT
Source organism: Micrococcales bacterium (assembly GCA_024640585.1). The sequence continues at coordinate 18,165 of JAHEEQ010000114.1, read as the reverse complement.
TCAGTGTGCAAGCAGAAAATGCGGTTGGTGCAACAATCTGGACTGAACCAATAGTTGTGACGACAAGTGGCACGCGCGAAATAACCGGAGTGGTTAATTCGTGGGACAACTATCCGGTCTATGGTGGCTCAATCTCTTGGAGCACCCAAGACGGATCGTTTGCATCCTCAAAACCAATCGGCCTGACCGCATACGGAACCATCAAGTTCCCACGCATTAAAGCTGGAAATCTGCATATGGTTTTCAGTGACATCCACACCCCTGATGGCGGTATTGCATCCGGGCAAGCAGATATTTATATTGGTTTCAATCAAACCACTATCAATTTGCCAAGACCTGCGAATGGACCTATTTGGGCAATTCAAGTCAATGCACCTGATGGCGCAGTTCCAAACGCTCAAGTGTCTGTCACTGGTTTGAGCAGTCAATCACGCGTTGGTGGATTTACTTTCCAAGTTGCGGAAATCATGAATGGTGGAATAACAAATGCTGACGGTGTCTACCTTGCATACGGTTATGCAGATTCAGCACCGCATATGCATGTTCGATATGACGACGGCGTTCTAGTTCAGCAAAAAGATGCAGTGATGTATTCAAACTTCACCATAGTTGAATTGGAAGAAATGCCTTGGATCAATGTTTACCAAGATATGGTTGATGCATACAAGAATCAGCTGGTCAGTTTGACTTTTGATGTCAACGAAGCGGCACCGCTTGCAATTCGCCATAATCTTGCACCGCTAACAAGTGCCGGCATTCTGATCAAAATTCAACCACCAAAAGGCGCGTCGCAAAAGAAGTGCGGAGCGAAACTAACTGGTCGCACAAATGCAAATGGAACTGTCACGCTAAAAGTCTGTGCAACCAAATCAGGGCGTTACCGAGTATTCGGTGAAGGTGCAGTTGCATCCGAATCAGTAAATATCAATGTTGCAGGTTCAACTCCGCTTGCTGTTAAGAATCTGAAAGCAATATCGCCTGAACTTGAAACTGCAGAGATATCTTGGCAGCGACCAAACTATCTTGGTGGAAAGAAACTTAAGTACTATCAAATTGCGATTATTGGCAATGGTAGAACCAAAATTTTCACAACCAAGAACTTGAGCTACACAGTCACAGGTCTTGCAAATGCCACAACCTACGAAGTCACCGTCAAAGCGGTGACCTCTATAGGAGCCGGCAACATTGCAAAAACCACGGTGCCAATTGCATAACTAAACTAACGCCTATGATTTTTGGGCGTAAGCCGAAGGTGCAAATCAAAACACCAGAGCAGATCGAAAAGATGCGAGTCGCAGGACTTGTTGTTGGAAACACTTTGAAGTTGATCCAACAACAAACCGTGGCGGATATGACCACGCTCGACATCGATGCAATCGCGCGCGAAGAACTAAAGCGCACCGGCGCAAAGCCATCGTTCCTCGGCTATCACGGATACCCTGCAGTTGTTTGCACATCAGTAAACAATCAAGTTGTACATGGCATTCCAGATGGCTACACACTTAAAGATGGCGATTTAGTTTCTGTGGACTTCGGAGCCATCGTTGACGGTTGGCATGGAGATAGCGCGGTAACTATTTTGATTGGCAACGTCAGCGATGAAGCAAAAGCTTTAAGTGATGTTACATATCGCGCTATGTGGGCAGGACTCAAAGCTGCAAAAGCTGGCAACACACTTGGTGATGTTGGTCATGCAATTCAATCCGTCATCGATGCAGAAAACCGGTGGGGAATAGTTGAAGATTATGTCGGCCACGGAATCGGAACCGAAATGCATATGGAACCTTCGGTTCCAAACTACGGAACTCCAGGTCACGGCTTAACACTTGAAGTTGGAATGGCCATCGCCATCGAGCCAATGATCACTGCCGGCCATCACCTCACCCAAGTTCTTGACGATGACTGGACCGTCACCACCATGGATGGCTCTCTCGCATCGCACTGGGAGCACACAGTAGCCATCACTGAATCAGGGCCTTGGGTCCTAACTGAGTTAGTTCAGCATTTGGCCCGGCCCTAAATCCTCACGATTTACTCTCAAATCGCTCTCAATTTACTCACAGATCTGCCCCCAATTCCACGATTTGGGAAGTCAGCGCTCACGCACCTAAACTTCGCCCTCGGCGCGCTTGAGCCTGACCATTTTGGTGCCTTCCCCAAGGCTTCGGATTTGGACGAGATTTTGCGCGCAAAAACAAACGATTGATATGGAGCCGCCACCTTTATGGCCAAAAAAGATGGTGCCATCGAATTAGAAGGCACAATCACTGAGGCATTGCCAAACGCAATGTTTAGAGTGGAACTTGATAACGGACATATGGTGCTAGCACACATCAGCGGAAAGATGCGTCAACATTACATTCGCATTCTTCCAAGTGACCGAGTTGTTGTAGAGCTTTCGCCATACGACTTGACTCGCGGTCGCATCGTTTACCGCTACAAATAAAAAAGTTTCAACAGACAATCGTTTGTTGATTTAAGAAAAAGGAAAACCATGAAGGTACAACCGAGCGTGAAGCCGATGTGCGACAAGTGCAAAGTCATTCGTCGTCACGGTAACGTCATGGTCATTTGCGAGAACCCTCGCCACAAACAACGTCAAGGCTAAAACCTTTTCGTTAAACACAACTAAATAGCAACGCGATTAATCCGTAGCCAAACTCTCGGGCCAGAGGTTTGGACGCCACCTCCAGCGTGAAGACTGGAGACTCATCCGGGCGGATGAGACCGATTATCGCTTCCGAAATCTTCACCAAAGAGAAAGAAGCCGCCCAATGGCACGTATTGTTGGTGTCGATCTTCCACGCGATAAGCGCGTTGAAGTCGCTCTCACTTACATCTATGGTGTTGGTCGTCCAAGTGCACAAGCAACTTTGGCAGCGACTGGCATCGATCCAAATACTCGAGTCAAAGATTTGACTGACGAGCAAGTTATCCAGCTCCGCGATCACATTGAAGCATCATTCAAAATTGAAGGTGACCTCCGCCGTGAGGTTGCTGCTGATATTCGTCGCAAAGTTGAGATCGGCTGCTACCAGGGATTGCGTCACCGACGCGGTCTTCCTGTTCGCGGCCAGCGCACACGTACAAATGCACGTACGCGCAAGGGCCCGAAGAAAACAGTGGCTGGCAAGAAGAAAGTCACTAAGTAGTAGACCTGATCCCTTTGAAGGATCACTATCCATCAGGAGCGAAAGAAAGAAATGCCCCCAAAGTCATCAAAGGCGGCTGGAGCTAAAAAGCTTCGTCGCAAAGAACGTAAGAATGTGGCCGCTGGTTCCGCATTCATTAAGAGCACGTTTAACAACACCATTGTTTCTATTACAGATCCAACTGGTGCGGTTATTTCGTGGTCATCTGCAGGACAAGTTGGTTTCAAGGGTTCACGTAAGTCAACCCCATACGCAGCCCAAATGGCTGCTGAAGCTGCAGCTCGTCGCGCAATGGAACACGGCATGAAGCGTGTTGATGTTTTCGTAAAAGGTCCAGGTTCTGGCCGCGAAACAGCAATTCGTTCACTACAAGCCGCTGGTCTTGAAGTCGGTTCTATCTCCGACGTTACCCCTGTCCCACACAACGGATGTCGTCCACCAAAACGACGTCGTGTTTGAGAACCTGAGGAGATAAGAAAATGGCTCGTTATACCGGAGCAGACTGCAAGCGTTGCCGTCGCGAAAAAACTAAGTTGTACCTCAAAGGTTCAAAGTGTGATTCAGGTAAGTGCCCAATTGAAAAGCGCCCTTACCCACCAGGACAACACGGTCGCAACCGAACAAAAGAATCTGAATACTTGCTACAAAAGCGCGAAAAGCAGAAGTGTGCACGTATTTATGGCGTATTGGAAAAGCAATTCCGTGGCTACTACGAAGAAGCACATCGCAAGACCGGCAAGACTGGTGAAAACCTATTGCTGATTCTTGAAACCCGTTTGGACAACGTTGTTTTCCGTGCAGGTTTTGCAAAGAGCCGCGACATGGCACGTCAGTTAGTTCGTCACGGTCACTTCACAGTTAACGGCAAGAAAGTGGACATTCCATCTTTCCGCGTTAGCCCAAGTGACATCATCGAAATCGCTGCTGACTCACGTGAAGCAATTCCATTCCAAGTTGCACGTGCAGAACATGGCGAAAAGCCAGTTCCTGCTTGGATCGAAGTTATTCCAAGCCGCTCACGCATCTTGATTCACAACATGCCAGTTCGCGCCCAAATCGACACAGCAGTTCAAGAACAGCTGATCGTCGAGTTGTACTCGAAGTAATACTTCGGTTTGCGCCAGAGTTTTTCTCTGGCGCAAACACCACAACTGGATCGCAAACGCGATTTAGTAGTCCAAACGTGACGTCATATAGCGGTCGTCATTGAAAGGGAAAAATGTTATCTACAACTCATCCGACAATTAAAGAAGAAGTGATTTCAGAAAATCGTTCACGATTCACGATTTCACCTTTGGAACCAGGTTACGGATACACGCTCGGAAACTCTTTGCGTCGTGTTTTGCTTTCATCTATTCCAGGTGCAGCAGTAACCCAAATCCAGGTTGATGGCGCTCGTCACGAGTTCGCCACACTTGCAGGTATGACCGAAGACATTGTCGAATTCGTACTTAACGTAAAAAACATTGTTGTTTCATCAACTATGGATGAACCAGTAACCATCACTTTGAGCAAATCAGGTGCAGGTGCTGTGACTGCTGGAGACATTCAAGTTCCAGCAGGTGTTGAAATTCACAACCCAGAACTTCACCTTGCTACTTTGAATGCACAAGGAAACCTAAACGTTTCTTTCATGGTTGAAGCTGGCCGTGGTTATGTTTCTGCTGCACAGAACAATGATGCTGACAAAGCAATTGGCGTGATTCCGATTGATTCAATCTATTCACCAGTTCTTAAAGTCACCTACAAAGTTTTGTTCACTCGTGTTGGACAACGCACAGACTTCGACAAGCTTGAATTGGATGTTGAAACCAAGCAAGTTATCACTCCACGCACTGCACTTGCATCTGCTGGAAAAACTCTGGTCAACTTGTTCGGCATCGCTGCAGAACTTGATGAGAATGCAGAAGGAATCGAACTTCCACCTTCATCTCGCGACATTTACCAATCAGAACAACTTGGAACTCCAATCGAACAATTGGATCTAACTGTTCGTTCATACAACTGCCTAAAGCGTGAAGGCGTCCACACTGTTGGCGAACTTCTTTCTCGTTCTGAAGCAGATTTGATGGACATCCGTAATTTCGGCGCAAAGTCAATCGATGAAGTTAAAGCGAAACTAGTTTCACTTGGTCTTTCACTTAAGGACAGCCCAGAAGGTTGGAACCGTCCAGTTGTTGAAGACACATGGGAAGACGATGTTGAAGACACTGAAGATCAATCATTCGTGGAGGACGAGTCCTACTAATTAGTGGGCTCGTTATATAAAGGAGATAAGAAATGCCTACCCCTACTAAAGGTGCCCGTCTTGGCGGAAGCCCAGCTCACCAACGATTGATTTTGGCAAACCTTGCTACTCAGTTGTTCCAACATGGTCGTATCACTACAACCGAAGCGAAAGCAAAGCGCTTGCGCCCATACGCAGAGAAGTTGATCACCCAAGGTAAGCGCGGAGATCTACATGCTCGTCGTAACGCTGGCAAAGTGATTCGTGACAAAGGTGTTCTACACATTTTGTTCACTGAAATCGGACCACGTTTTGCAAACCGCAACGGTGGATACACCCGTATCACCAAGATCAACCCACGCCCAGGCGACAACGCACCAATGGCAGTAATTGAACTTTGCGAACCATTGGCTGAACAAGTTGTTGCGCAAGCAACTGCTGCAACCAAGAAGGCTGCAAAAGCTCCAGCAAAGAAAGCTGAACCAAAGGTCGAAGCACCAGTTGCTGAAGAAGCGATTGTTGAAGAGACAGTTGTTGAAGCAGAAGAAGCAACTGCACCAGTTGAAGCTGAAGAAGTTGTTGAAGCTGTAGCAGAAGCTGCTGGCGATGAGGAAACTCCTAACGCATAATGCAAATTAGCTTGATGCACAATGAACCCCCAGCCCTTCCGGGCAGGGGGTTCATTCGTCTGCGCATGGATTTGTCGTATGACGGAACAATGTTTGCTGGTTGGGCATCGCAACCGAAATTTCGAACAGTCCAAGGCGAAATTGAAAAAGCTCTGCAGATTGCATTTCATCTAAAAGAGCCGGTCAACACAATTGTTGGTGGTAGAACCGATGCTGGTGTACACGCGCGTGGACAAGTGATTCACGCGGATGTTCCAGAATCGGTTTTAAAAGAAGACTTCGGCAAAATTGTATATAGTCTCAATGGACTTCTCGATGCCGATGTGCGGATTTTGGATCTTGTGCAAGCGCCTTTTGGTTTTGATGCGAGATTCGCAGCAATTGCGCGCAAATATTCATATTCATTTAGTGATGGGGCGCCAGAACCTTTGTTTCGAAATTTCGTAGTTCCCACTTGGCGCAATCTTGATATTGAGGCTATGAATCGTGCGAGCGAAAAGTTACTTGGATTAAATGACTTCACTGCCTTTTGTAAGAAAACACAATTTGGAACTTCAATTCGAACACTAAATCAATTTGATTGGCGCCACACAGATTTCGGCGTGATGGCTACTTTGGAAGCAGATGCATTTTGCTATTCAATGGTGCGATCAATCGTCGGATGCGTACTTTCAGTTGGAGAAGGTAAATACGACTCCAACTACCCAAAACAAGTTTTGGACACAAAAGCACGTCAAGATGAAGTAGTAACAATGCCCGCGCATGGTTTGGTACTTGAGAAAATTATGTTTCCAAATGATGATGAGCTCATGGCACGGCAAGAAATAACTCGTGCGCGTCGCGACGCTTCTGAAGTCGAAAACTGATGCCGCACATCGACGTTCAACATGTCACCTATTCACTGCCTGATGGTCGCGTACTTCTCGACGACGTGAGTTTTCGAGTTGGTGACGGTGCGGTAGCGGCACTTGTCGGCGCAAATGGATGCGGTAAATCCACTTTGATGAAATTCGTTTCAGGTGAATGGCAACCGCACGAGGGTTCAATAGTTTGCAGTGGGTCTGTTGCGGTAATGCCACAGTTCATCGGGCATATGACTGATGGCACAGTGCGAGATCTGTTACTCACAGTTGCACCAATGCGAATTCGAAATGCTGCAAAAGAGTTGGCCGAGACTGAACTTCTAATGATGGAGGATGACAACGAATCCAATTCTGTTCGCTATGCCCAAGCAATTTCGGACTGGGCTGAAGTCGGAGGCTATGACATCGAAGTTGTTTGGGATGTTTGCACGATGGCGGCTATGGGCAATGAATTCTCGAAGGTTGAATATCGAGATGTTGGAACCCTCTCTGGCGGCGAACAAAAACGATTGGTGCTCGAGGCCTTATTTCGCGGACCGGATGAAATACTGCTGCTTGACGAACCAGACAACTACCTTGATGTGCCAGGTAAACGATGGTTGGAGAATAAACTGAAAGAATCTTCCAAAACCGTTTTGCTAATTAGCCACGACCGTGAATTGCTTGCAGCTGCCGCAACCCACATTGTTGCAGTCGAACTCGGCGTAGCTGGAAACACTGTTTGGGTGCATGGAGGAAGCTTTAGAACTTTCCATGAAGCCAGAAGAGATCGCTTTGCACGCCTTGAAGAATTGAAACTTCGTTGGGATGAAAAGCATCAACAACTTAAAGATTTAGTGCAGACTCTAAAAGTCAAAGCTGCATTTAATGATGGAATGTCTTCCAGGTACAGAGCAGCTTGCACTCGTCTAGAAAAGTATGAACAAGCCGGTCCTCCGCAGGCGATTCCAATAGAACAAAATGTAAAAATGCGTTTGAAAGGTGGCAGAACTGGAAAGCGCACTGTGGTTTGCGAACAACTTGAACTTACAAATCTAACTAAACCATTCGATGGCGAAATCTGGTTTGGCGAACGCATCGCAGTGCTTGGTGGAAATGGAACAGGTAAGTCTCACTTCTTGCGACTACTTGCACTTGGTGGAAGCGATCCTGAAGTGGAGCATCGTCCAGTCGGCGATTTAGTAATCGAAACTGTGAAGCACAGTGGCAATGCAAAACTTGGCGCACGCGTTGTCCCGGGTTGGTTTGCGCAAACACATGTGCGCCCGGACTTGCAAGGTCGCACGCTGCTAGAAATTCTGCACCGAGGAGATGAGCGCAGATCTGGTATGCCACAAGAACCAGCGGCGCGAGCACTTGATAGATACGAACTTGCATATGCGGGGGAGCAAAAGTTCGACACACTTTCTGGTGGGCAACAAGCACGTTTTCAAATCTTGCTACTCGAATTGAGCGGTTGTACTTTGCTATTGCTTGACGAACCTACCGACAATCTAGATCTAGCAAGCGCAGATGCACTTCAAAAAGGTTTGGATGGGTTCGAGGGAACAGTCATTGCAGTGACACACGACCGTTGGTTTGCCGAAAGCTTTGATCGCTTCATAATTTTTTCAGCGGATAAAACCGTATTTGAAAGTGACGAACCAGTTTGGCAGGGTCGCGGATAATTTTTGTCGCATTTGTAGCGATTTTGTGCAAGGAAACTTTCTAATCCGGCAGTCCTTGTTGGATATTTCTAATAGAAAACAGGACTTTTGACACTTACTTTGCTCTCATCCGAGTTCTAGTTTTAGTGCATGCCAAACGGCATACATAAAACACTTTAGGGGTGGTTTAAATGAAAAGAATTCTTCTAGCCCTAGCTGTTGCAAGTTCAATCTTTGCAGTAACCGCTGCTGGCGCATCAGGTTTGGGAACCCTTACCGGTGGCACCACAGTTGGCGTTGTAAATACTGGATCCGTTTCAGTTACAACTACAAGTTGTGTTGACAATCTCGACATTGCTTATGTTTATGCAGATGGTACTCATCAATCAATTACCGGAGTAACACTTACTGGCGATGTAAATGCATCTTCTACATGTATCGGTACAACCGCAACCGTCGTACTTAGCGATCTTGGCGGAACTGCATACACTCAGACTGGTAACCACGCATTCGTTGCTGGCGCTTCAAATGCAACTTCTTCAATCACATTGGGTACTCCTTACAACGTAGTAACCAATCCATTGAAGCAACTTTCCATCTCTGTTGAGTAGCTGAGTTGCATCATGACTAAATCAATGGCCCGTCTTGCCCACCATGAAAATAGTGGCGCAAGGCGGGTCGTTGGTTTATCAATATCTCTTGGATTTTTCCTGGCTTGGTTTATTTTGTTTGCACCGCGCGCAGTGCTTGGACCAGCTACTTACGCAATCGTCAACGGGGTGAGCATGGAACCTCGATACATCACAGGCGATTTAGTTGTTGCGCGTTATCAAACTGAATACACAATCGGTCAAGAAGTTGTGTTCAATGCAGATGGCCGCTTGGTAGTTCATGAACTTTATTCTGGAAATGCGGAAGAGGGATGGCGAACCAAAGGTATCCACAACACTTGGGTTGACCCTTGGGTCTTAAACAATCAAAATATTTACGGTTCAGTTTGGTTTCATATTCCACAAGTTGGAGCTCTTGTTTCCTGGATCAAATTAAATCCATATGGATTTGCGGGAATAGTTTCGATTATTTCAGTATTACCGTTTTTCATCTATCACAGAAAAAGGATTGCACCAGAACTTGCAGATGCACTTTCACATGCACATGAGGAATCGCACTGGCATAAATGGACGAAACCTGAACGGTTCATGCTGCTAGCGCTATACGTTTCGTTTTTGATGGCAGTTATCGCAACCACACTCCATTACGCAGCTGGTGAATTATTTGCTACTGATGGAAAAGTTTTGATCATGAGCTTGATTTCCGTTGGAATTGTGCTTGCGTTGTACATTCAATATTTGTTTGATGGAATTGGAAGGCCCGAGCCTGAAAAATCCTTAATCGCATTGACTGGCAGATTATTCTTAGTAGACGAACGGCCCCACTTTTTGTCAGAGCCGGTCTTGGTCAAAGACGCCACAGCGCTTCGCCATGTAGCCGACAAAATGCGCCTACCTATCTTGCATTTCCTTGGGGAGAGCGACCAAGAGTTTTATTTAATAGGCCCAGACCACACGGTCCTGATGTGGAAAGCTCCATTTCAAAATGCTGAAAAGGTCGAAAATCCTCAAGATTTACTCACAATTTGAGAGTAAATGAGCCGTTTTGACCCACCTGCCCGTGTGCGGGTAACCTGCGCACCCTGTGAAGGCACGGATTCCCGCGCTTGAACTTCCAAACAACTACGAACGAAGGTTTTTGCTGTGCGTACTTTCCAGCCAAAAGCGAATCAAGTCGAGCGCACTTGGTACATCATTGATGCCCAAGATGTCGTTTTGGGTCGCCTCGCAACACAAGTTGCAACATTGCTACGCGGTAAGCACAAGCCGACCTTCGCACCTCACGTTGACACTGGTGATTTTGTAATCGTAATCAACGCAGAAAAGATTGCACTTTCTGGTGCAAAGCTGACTGACAAATTTGATTACCGCCACTCAGGTCAACCTGGTGGTTTGACTGCAACTTCATACGCTGACTTGTTGAAGAACAATCCACGTCGCGCAATTGAAAAAGCAGTAAAGGGCATGTTGCCACACAACCGTCTTGGTCGTCAGCAGATCACCAAGCTAAGGGTGTATGCAGGACCTGAACATCCACACGCATCACAAAAGCCTGTCCCATTCAACATCACGCAGGTTGCACAGTAATAACAGTCGCAACCGCGATTGTGTGAAAGGAAAAAAGTGACTGAAGTCGCTGAGGTTTACACCAGTGAGACTGCTGCACCAGCAAAAGCAGCTCGCACAGTAAAGGCTGCACCAAGCAATGCAACTGGCCGCCGCAAAGAAGCAATAGCACGTGTGCGTTTGGTTCCAGGCACCGGTCGTTGGGTTATCAATGGTCGCGACCTTGCCAACTACTTCCCAAACAAAGTTCACCAACAATCAGTAAATGATCCGTTCAAACTTGCAGGTCTTGAAGGCAAGTTCGACGTTTTCGCAACCATGAGTGGTGGCGGCGTTTCTGGTCAAGCAGGTGCCCTTCGTCTTGGTATCGCACGCGCACTTAACGAACTTGATCGCGAAGCACTTCGCCCAGGTTTGAAGAAAGCTGGTTTCCTAACCCGCGATGCACGCGCTAAAGAACGTAAAAAGTACGGTTTGAAGAAAGCTCGCAAGGCTTCTCAGTACTCAAAGCGTTAATTCGCACACTTCACAAAACCCTCGCATTGCGGGGGTTTTGTTTTATCCGTAGAAGGTTAGGCTTTCGCACCTATGGGTCGATTATTTGGAACAGATGGCGTTCGCGGTCGCGCAAACGTGGATTTAACTGCAGAACTTGCACTTGATCTGTCTGTTGCAGCCGCTCATGTGCTTGGCGATGCGGGTGAATTCAAAGGTCACCGCCCAATTGCAATTGTGGGTCAAGATTCGCGCGCAAGTGGGGAGTTTTTGCAAGCCGCTGTTGTCGCAGGGCTCGCAAGCGCAGGAGTTGATGTAAAACTTGTAGGAATTGCGCCAACTCCGGCTGTTGCATTCTTGGTAGCCCAAACTGGAGCCGATTTAGGCGTCATGCTTTCGGCAAGCCATAACCCAATGCCAGACAACGGAATTAAATTCTTCGCGCGCGGAGGGGTAAAACTTGCTGATGAAGTTGAAGATCAAATCGAAGCACGTATTGGCGAGGATTGGTCACGCCCAACTGGAGCTGATGTTGGTCGGGTAATTGATTCTTCAGAATTACTTGAACTTTATATCCAACATGTAGTTGAAACTGCAGATCGATCACTTTCAGGTTTGAAAGTTGTGGTGGATGGGGCAAATGGCGCAGCAGCATTTGTTGCACCAGAAATCTATCGTCGCGCAGGTGCTGAAGTCGTAGCAATTCATTGCTCACCAAACGGTTTAAACATTAATGAAAATTGCGGCTCTACTCACATGGAAGATTTGCAAGCAGCTGTCCTAAAACAAAAAGCAGACATTGGTGTTGCTCACGATGGAGATGCGGACAGATTTCTTGCGGTTGATGCCAATGGTGAAATAGTTGATGGCGATCAAATTATGGCGGTACTTGCTGTTTCGAAACGCGATGCCGGCACCTTGAAATCAAACACCGTTGTGTCGACAGTTATGGCAAATCTCGGATTCAAAATTGCTATGCAAAATGAAAAAATTTCTGTGGTTGAAACTGCGGTTGGCGATCGCTATGTATTGGAAGCAATGCGAGATGGTGGCTTCAATTTTGGTGGTGAACAGAGCGGGCATGTGATCCTTAGTGAATTTGCAACAACGGGTGATGGCGCTTTGACAGCAATACAACTTATGGCCCGGATGGCATTGACCAAAAAACCCTTGAGCGAACTTGCATCTGTTATGACAAAACTGCCGCAGGTCTTAATCAATGTAAAGAATGTTGACAAAACCGCGGTCGATTCAAACAAAAAAGTACTTACTGCAGTTAAAGAAGTTGAATCTGTGCTTGGAAACACTGGAAGAGTGCTCTTGCGTCCGAGTGGAACTGAACCAGTTGTTCGCGTCATGGTTGAAGCGACCACAAAAGAACTTGCACAAGAACAAGCCGAACTCATAGTTGATGTTGTGGCTAAAGAACTTGCTATTTAAAAACTAATTAGACTTACAGCGTGTGCGGAATCGTTGGATACGTTGGGAAACAATCTGCAATTGATGTAATCATTGCGGGTTTGCGCCGACTTGAATATCGCGGTTACGACTCTGCAGGAATTGCAGTTGTTTCAAACGGAGTAATTGAAACTCGCAAAAAAGCTGGCAAACTTATTAATCTTGAAAATGAAATTGATTCAGCCCCTTTAGAACAATCGCATACAGGGATTGGTCACACCCGTTGGGCAACTCACGGTGGTCCTACTGATCGCAATGCGCATCCGCATTTGTCGCAAGACAAAAAGGTTGCAGTGATCCACAATGGAATTATCGAAAACTTTGCAGAGCTACGTACAGAATTGACTTCTGCGGGAGTGCAACTCCAGAGCGATACAGACACTGAAGTGGTTGCACATTTGCTGTCATCTGTTTTGCCAACTCTGAATAATGATTTGGCCGAAGCGATGCGCAAGACTTGTTTGCGTCTGCGCGGAGCTTTCACACTTGTCGCAGCGCACGCGGACATCCCAGATTTAGTTGTTGGTGCCCGCCGGAATTCGCCGCTTGTTGTAGGCCGAGGTGAAAATGAAAACTTCTTGGCTTCTGACGTTTCCGCGTTTATTGCACATACTCGAAATGCGATAGAACTTGGTCAAGATCAAGTTGTCGAACTTCGCGCAGACTCAGTGCGAGTAACTGATTTTGCAGGCTCTGAAGTACCCGTCACAGAGTATGAAGTGACTTGGGATGCTGCGGCTGCTGAAAAAGGTGGATTCGAAACTTTCATGTTGAAAGAGATTTCAGAACAGCCAAAGGCAGTTGCAGATACTCTCTTAGGTCGAATCAAAAATAACCGCGTCGAACTTGATGAAATGAAATTCAGCGCCGAAGAACTTCGATCTGTAGACAAAATTATTATTACAGCTTGCGGAACCGCGTATCACTCAGGTTTGATTGCAAAATATGCAATTGAGAGATGGACTCGAGTTCCTTGCGAAGTGGAACTTGCTAGCGAATTTCGCTACCGCGATCCTATTCTGGATAAGAACACTTTGGTAATTGCAATTTCTCAGTCCGGCGAAACCATGGATACCTTGATGGCGATTCGTTATGCGAAGGAGCAGGGCAGCAGAGTCCTAACTATTTGCAATACTCAAGGTTCGACAATGCCGCGCGAAAGTGATGCGGTTATTTATACTCATGCTGGTCCAGAAATTGCAGTTGCATCAACCAAAGCCTTTTTAACCCAAGTGATTGCTGTCTACATGTTCGCCCTTTTCTTGGCGCAGGTTCATGGCTCAGAACTTGATCTCGAATCACTTGTCGAAGAGGTAGCCGATATGTCTGCGAAAGTGGATTTGGTTCTAGACACAATGCAACCAGTTCGCGAGCTTGCGCAAAAATACGTGAACTCAAATTCGGTTTTGTTCATTGGTCGTCATGTCGGTTATCCAGTTGCACTCGAAGGTGCACTTAAATTAAAAGAACTGGCGTACATGCATGCCGAAGGTTTTGCAGCTGGGGAGCTAAAACATGGACCAATCGCATTGCTTGAAGATGGCTTGCCAGTTATCGTCATAGTTCCATCTCCGACAGACTCACCAGTTTTGCACGAAAAGATTGTTTCTAATATCCAAGAAGTACGTGCACGGGGTGCTCACACGATTGTGGTTGCACAAGAAGGTGATGAATCGGTCGTTCCTTTCGCGCATCACATTATTCGCATTCCAGCTTGTCCAACTTTGTTGCAACCAGTGGTCGCAACTGTGCCACTGCAAGTTTTCGCTTGTGAGATGGCGACACTAAAAGGCTTTGACGTAGACCAACCGCGAAATCTTGCCAAGTCTGTGACGGTGGAGTAATGATCGTTGGAATTGGTGTTGATGTTGTTGATATTGCGCGATTTGAATCTTTGATGCAACGCCAACCAACTTTCTTAAACAGAGTCCTAACAGAGACAGAAATTCATCACCGCGATGGAACTATTCGAAGCGCTGCTTCATTGTCTGCTCGCTTTGCCGCAAAAGAAGCCGTTGCAAAATCTTTGGGCGGACCTGCAGGACTGAGTTGGCATGACGTGATTGTGCATACAGATATTTCAGGTAAACCATCCTTAGAAATCACTGGAGCGGCTTTACAGCTTGCAAATTCCTTGTCCGTTTCGCGCTGGCATATCTCGCTCACCCACGATGGCGGACACTCAATTGCCTATGTTATTGCCGAGAGTTAACACTTCGAATTTCCCACTCAACCTAGCGAGAGGGCAGAATTGCCCTCATGGCAACTGTCCGAACCCAACGCGCCACAGCCCGAGTCAATCTGGCTGCGATTGAGCACAACATAAAGGTTTTGAAAGAAACCGCATGTGTGCCAGTGCTGGCTGTTGTGAAGGCAGATGGGTATGGTCACGGGGCTGTGCCGGTGGCATTGGCCGCAAAATCAGCTGGGGCTGACTGGCTAGGAGTAGCTTTCCTTGATGAGGCCTTTGAACTTCGCCAGAACAATGTGCCTGGCCGCATTTTGGCTTGGTTACTTCATGACACTGATAATTTCGCCGAAGCTTTGGATCAAGACATCGATCTATCCTTAACTTCAATTTCTAACTTAAAAGAAATTAGTCAACTCGCTAAGCAACGCGAAATGTTTGCGCGAGTACATGTTGAAGTAGACACCGGTTTGTCTCGTGCTGGAGTTGCAAAATCAGAATTAGAAAATTTCTTCTCGCAATTCGCAAAATTAGATAATCTCGAGTTGGTTTCGATTTGGTCGCATTTAGCTTGTGCGGATGAACTTTCGCATCCGGCTAATGAAATGCAACATCAGAATTACGAATATGCATTGGCAGTTGCTGCTTCGCATGGTTTGGTTCCAGAGATTCGCCACTTGGCAAATAGTGCTGGTTCATTAGCGCATCCGAAACTTCGTTATGACATGGTTCGCTGCGGAATTGCAACTTATGGTGTGGCGCCAGGTGGAGATTTAGGTGATGCATCGCAATTCAATCTAAAAGGTGCGATGACGGTTGTTTCACAAATTGCTTCGGTTAGAAAACTCAATCCTGGTGATGGAGTTTCATATTCCTTCAAATGGAAAGCAACAAAACCGACCAATGTTGGTTTGGTCCCGATTGGTTATGCAGACGGGGTAATGCGTCATATAACTAAAACTGGCAGCATCACTTTCAAAGGTAAGCAATATCCGATTGTTGGAACTGTTTGCATGGATCAGTTTGTGGTCGATTTTGGTGACACGGAAATAGCAATTGGTGATGAAGTTATTTTGTTTGGCGAGGGTGGATTATCTGCACACGCCTGGGCTCAACAAGTAGATGCAATTGGTTATGAATTGGTTACGCGTTTGGGCAGTCGCATCGAACGTGAATATGTAGATGGTGTGCGATGAGTGCATTAGCAAAGGGCGGTAAGGCTTTAGTGCTTGGTACTTTGGCGGCTGCTTTTGGTGTTGGCGCTGTTGCAGGAGTCGTCGCGGAGCGGGCGCTAATTGGCAGAAACTTGCGTCGTACTCCTGGAGCAAAGGAACCATATGGTTCTTTGCATTCACAAAAAATCGAAGTGATCGCAAATGACGGAATTTTGCTTCATGCCGAAGTAGATGATGCATTTGATAATCACAACGATGTAACTGTGATTTTTAGCCACGGTTACGCACTTGCGATGGATGAGTTTCATTACCAGCGGCGAGATTTGCGACATTTGGCACGTATGGCTTTTTATGACCAACGCGGCCACAGTAAATCGGAACACGGAAGTCGTGAATCGCACAATGTGTGGCAACTTGGTCTAGATTTAAATTCAGTAATAGAAAAAGTTGCTCCTACTGGTGACATAGTTTTGGTCGGGCACTCAATGGGTGGGATGAGTATTCAAGCTCTCGCAAAATCTAATCCAGAACTTTTCGGATCTAGGATCAAAGCTGTGGTTTTGGTTTCTACGAGTTCAGGTGGCGTTAGCGAAGTTCCACTTGGCCTACCAGATTCGATAGGCAGATTCATTCAAGGTATGGCACCAGGTGTTGCCAGCGTCTTGGCCGGTCAACAATCTTTGGTTGATAAGTCGCGAGAAGCGGGAAGCGATTTAACATTGCTATTGACTAGACGTTATTCGTTTGGATCTGAAGTATCTGTTGAACTCACGGAATTTGTAGCAACCATGCATGGGCAAACCTCTATTGATGTAATTGGCGATTTCCTGAAAGCAATTGCCGATTTCGATAGTAAAGATTTTCTACCAGTTTTAGCGAAAGTATCAACCACACTTGTTGCTGGAGAAGATGACCTTCTCACTCCGCTTGCACATAGTCAAGAGATTGCAAAATTCGTTCCTAACTCAGAAGTAATTGTTTTGCCCGAAACTGGTCACATGTTGCCACTAGAACGATATGTTGAACTAAATGAAGTCATCGCAAATGTAGTAAACAAAGTGAGAGCAAACGCGTGACCACTTTTCATTGCGGCACTATTGATGAAACTCAAGCACTCGGTGGAAAGTTAGGCAAACACCTGCGAGCCGGAGATGTACTGATTCTCGATGGTCCACTCGGTGCTGGGAAAACTACTTTTACTCAAGGAATCGCGGATGGCCTAAATGTTCGCGGACCAATAACCAGTCCAACTTTTGTGATTTACCGAATCCATCCAAATCAAGAATCTGGACCATCGCTGATTCATCTCGATGCTTATCGATTGAATTCGTTATCTGAAGTTGATGATTTGGATCTAGATTCGAACCTTTACAACGCAGTTTTAGTTGCGGAATGGGGAAGTGGAAAGCTCGAAGGAATTGCCGACCAATACTTGGTGATTAATTTCAAACGTCACGATGATGACAGCAGGACAATTTCATTTTTGCCCCACGGAGTTCGCTGGAATGATTTGTTGAATAGTGGGATTGCATGAAAATCTTGGCACTAGATACGAGCACTTCGCGTGTGACAGTTGCATTTCTTGACGACGATAAAGTGTTATGCGAAAAAACTGGAGGCGAATTAACAGGCGCACAATTCCACGGCGAGATGCTAATTGATTTAGTTTCAGAGGTTCTAAATGGCGATAAGCCAGAACGAATTGCAGTTGGAGTTGGTCCAGGTCCTTACACCGGATTGCGAGTTGGAGTAACGACCGCGGAAGTACTAGCTGCTGCCTGGGAAATCGATGTAATTGGTGTACCAACTTTGCATGCCCTAGCTCATGGACATATACGTCGTGGCGGCGAACAAGGAACTGCAATTCTTGATGTCAAGAGAAAAGAAATTGCTTGCCAAGATTTCGATAGCGCAGGTAATCTTCAAGGTGATCCGTCATTGATTCATGTAAGCGAATTTGAACAGCAAAACTTTTCAAATTTAGTTGGACCTGCTTTTGTAACACAAACTTTGATTGCACCTTCTGTTCACGATGCATCACCTGTTGATGCAATTGACATTGCATTAATTGGACAGCAGCTTTCGCCTAAGCCATTCAAGCCTCTCTATTTACGTCAACCAGATGCGGCAGAGCCAAAGAGTGCAAAGCCGGTGA
>JAHEEQ010000135.1 GCA_024640585.1 Micrococcales bacterium | reverse complement strand
TGACGCGCCCCTTGAGTTCCGGGTGGAACTCCTGGGCCAACTGGACAAACTCAGGAGTCCCATCCAAACCGAATGGCTGAAAGCCTTGACGACCCAACTCAGCCAAATCGCGACCGGAGCCACAACCTATGTCCAGTACGCGGCTACCCGGCGCAAAAGCCGTGGCAAATCGGCTACCCAATGAACTCTGCGCCGCCTCGTATCGTTGGGCGACATCATGCGCATTAGCAGAGTAGTAATTCAGGGTAGAGAAGTCCATTGGGTTCAATTATGTGGCCTGTCCTTTTTGACCTTAACGGCAAGGGCAACAGACCGCCCTGTCTTCATGACTTGTAAAACAAGACTCTTCAGATGCGACGACTGCTTTGCATTTGTACCAACCCAAGCTTTGGAGACGCAGTTGATGAACTCGGTATTGTCCATGTGTCGCTTGGCATTTTGGTAGGTGATACGCTGACCGCCTCGAGGTCCTCTCGTTTGAACTTTATCGTTGACCAATGTCTTCCAATAGTCCAAAGGAAAGTACATCCCTGGCACAGCGGAAACCTCATCGGGATTGAAAATCAACCTGGGGCATAACTTCAGGAAAAATGGATTTTCATTCAATCTGTATCCATCTACAGAAGTATCGACAACACAAGTCGACATCTGTTGGACGACTTGATCCATTCTTTGGATTTCTATGCTCAGCTGCTGATCTGGCAAGGAAAAAAAAGCATCAGAATTTGAATCTTTATCCATTGCCTTGTACTGCACCATCACAAATGATTGATAGGTCTCATTGAAGTAGATTAGATCAGTACCTGTTTGCCTTTCTAGCGGTAGCTTGTTAGCCAGAATCACAGTCAAGCGAGATTCTTTCGATTCAAAAATTGCAGCTGCTGCACTGTGAGCGCGGACAAAGTTAAAGCCAGGCACCTTTTGCAGATCACTCACGATCATTTGATCTTCCAAGGCACGAAACGATTCCAGACCATCTAAGAATGAAATGGGCGCACCTTGGTCAGGAGGATTCCAATCTTGAAGGGATTGACGATCCATGTCGGCCAATTGCAGCGCAGAAATCAACGCAACTTTCTGATGCTCCAGCGATTGCTTAACGTCGCTCGAAAGCTTCCTCACTAAGTCACGACGGCTTGTTGAGAATCGATCAAGTAACACCGAGCTGATTGAAGACAACTTTCGTAAGGCATCAACGACATGCTCAAACGACTTTGGGGACAACAACCCACCTTCAGTAAGTCTCTTAGACACAGCTTTGTGAAACTTCTTCGGAATTTTCTTCAGCAACGCCTTACCAGTAATTGCCACTTCAAGCGAAGTGACATCAGACAAATTCACACGCCGCAACCCCGTACCAGCACTCTGCCCCTTCCTAGCTTTAGCAATATGGGTTAGCTTCCCACTAGTAAAGACAAAGCATATGAGTGCTGCATTGCGACTGTGGGCAAAATCCTCCACGGGCTCAGAGAACTTTGCATCCTCCGCAACACCCTCCTCGAATATTTGCTTCCGGTTTGATACAAGCTTTAAAAAAAGTCCGTTTGCCGCACTGGCCATACCCGCCTCGATTGAATTTAAATTGAGAACAGATATCATCATAAGGCGCCACAAAACAGGATGACCTCGATGTTTCAGCCCGATCAAAGAATTGGCTCAATTTCAAATTTTCTTCAGCAACTTGAGAAAAGCCAAGTCTCATCCAAGAACTTACGGTTTTTCCGTGGCCATTCGAAGTCAAGCTACAAACTTGAACCATCCATCTACAGAAACGCGGGTTGGATTGAAAATGAATCCACGATGTTCAAAGAACTCGTACTTAGATGCCCAAATGACTTCAGTAGTCACATGACGACATTTCAGTACCTAGTGAAGATGCAACACTATGGGCTTCCGTCAAGATTGTTAGATGTCACAAGCAATCCTCTCGTTGCTCTTTACTTTGCATGTGAAGCACACGATGTCGAATCAGATGCAGAAATTATTGTTTTCGACTTCTCCTCTGATGAAGTCAAGTACTACGACAGCGACACAGTGAGTGTTATTGCCAACCTGGCCAAAAGACCAAAAGATTTCTCTATCCCAGAAGAAACGGATATTGACCTATTCAATAACCAAGACTCAATCAAACTCTTGACCCACGACATTCGCCAAGACTTGCCGCATTTTTCGCCAAAGATAAACCCTAAAGATCTTCAAAAGGTTTTTTGTGTGAAGCCTAGGCTGGACAACTCCAGAATTATTCGGCAAGAAGGCGCCTTCCTACTCTTCGGTTGTGACGGGCAAAAAGTTAAACCAGCTACTCTTTCAAAAGAAAACATTTCTGCAAAATTTGTGATCAGCAAAGATGCAAAAAAAGAGTTGCGAGAACATCTAGAAAAACTTGGCATCAGCAAAGCAACCTTATTCCCTGAAATTGATCAGGTTGCAGGACATATCAAAGAATTCTTTGCTACCACTTCAATCAAAGATGCAGTTTTGACCTCTAATCAAAAGAAGATTGCAGATTTTTTAATTTCAGGATCAAGCTTAACCATTAGAGAAATTGCACAACAGCTAGGCGTGTCAGCGGCAGCCGTTAGTCGATCGATCGCTGAGCTTCGTGAAAAGAAAATTATTCAAATGGATAGCAGTGGCAGGGATAAGAAATTCAAAAGGTCTGACCACCTTAGGTGACTAACGCGTCTATGAAAGTAACGCCTACAGGAGCATGAAATGGCATTGGATCGTCTTGAACGCATTTTGATACTAGCTAAAACATATCCATCCCCCAGCGCCCAATACGTAGAAACATCATGCGTTGCTGGAATTAATCAAGATGGATTGATGCGAAGGCTGTATCCGGTTCCCTTTCGGATGATTGAAGAAGGAAGCCAGTTCAAGAAGTGGCAATGGATTGAGGTTCGAATAGAGAAAGCGAACAAAGATCATCGCCCAGAAAGCCACAAACTTTACATTGATACGATTTCATGTTTGGATGTAATTGAATCCAAAAAGGAGTGGGGTTTACGTTGGGAATGGCTCGACAAGATTCCATTATTCGAAAATTTCAATGACATCGAGGCAAAACGAATTGATGATGGCCTATCCCTTGCCCTACTAAGACCCAAAAAATTGATTAGTCTTGAGATTACCAAGGCGCGAAATCAGGATTGGACTGAAGAAGAAAAAGAAAAGCTGATGCGAGAACAAATGCAAGGCGACTTGTTCAGTGAAGCTGAAGCAAAGCGGCAAGTCAAAGAACTGCGAAAAGTTCCGTTCGATTTTTATTACCGCTACGTATGTGATTCACCCAATGGGGAAGATGAACGCAGGCACAAAATAGTCGATTGGGAAGCTGGTGCTTTATATTGGCACTGCCGACGAAGTCATGGAGACGGTTGGGAGAAACCATTCCGTGCCAAATTAGAGGAACAACTAGGCAGCAAAGACTTAATGTTTCTAATGGGGAATCAGCATCGATTTCAAGACCAGTGGCTAATTATCAGTTTGGTTTATCCACCTAAGCGAAAGCAAGCTGAGACTTCGCAGGGCTTATTGTTTTGAGTCCATCAATTTGGATGTGAGACACACTAGCACCGCAATAATTTTTGACAGCGTTTGCAACCATTGATCGGTGGCAAAAATTAAAATCAGCCTCAAAACACAACAAGGCACAGTTAGATGATTGAGCCAACTCGGAGAGCTCAGTAATTGCCACCTTTTGTGTTTTCAGATGCTTGAGAAAACCTTCAGTGTAATGGGCCCAATTCCCGTCTTCGCGGTATTTATTTCGAACGGGCTTCGGACACCCTAAATCAGCGATGTGGACGTACTCAAGCCCAGAAAGATTGAGCACATTTGCCAGAGAATTCTTTGAAAAACCTGGCTTACGTGAAAGAGGGAGTTCGCGAATATCAACGACAGTCTCAATGTCATGCCCGACGAGCAATGACAAGAACTCATCTATGTTCAGACCTTCGTACCCAATTGTGAAAACCGTCATCATGTATCCCCTAATCTCTAATTTTACTTAACGTTGCTATTGATTACCGTCGAAGCATCGATTTGTCCCTGCTGGGCTATCCAGCTCTGCAGTTCTTGCAGCATGAGTGTAGTTTGCGTTGCATCTTTAGTAAGCATTTCACAAGTTACATTGACCTCAGCTCCTGAGGTATTAAGTACAGAGTCGGCGCTGGGGCCATGAGTTCTTGTGGCGCTTTGGGAAACGGCGGACACACTCCCGCTAACGGTTGTGGGAATGTTGCACACCCCGACAACGCGAGGGTCAGGCAGGCGCTCAGCCAGAAGTTTAGATTTTTTAAGAAAGTCATTGGTGATCTCCTGATTGATTTGGGTTTGCATGAGCTTGACGTCCTCAACGTGCTGCTCAAGCTTGGCGGCGATTTGCTCGTTCTTACTTTTCTCAGCGTTCCACTCCTTCTGGACGTGAGACTCCCCAATCTGGATCCCGATGATCAAAGCCATCAAGAGCAACATGCCATCCATTAACCATGACCAGTTGGCCAACAAAAATCGATTGAGCCAGTTCATTTCAGACCTCCGTCAAATGAAATTAGGTTGTGTTTGTTCATTACTCCGATCACCTTGTCCGCATAGAGCGGATCAGTGGCATAGCCAGCCTTCGCAAGAGCCCGGACAAATGCATCTGCTGTTAGGCAACTAAAGCAAGGCGCGTAGCGTTGGTTTTGCTTCAAAAAAGCTGCGTGGTCATCAATGCTGGCTTGCCAGCTTGCGTATTTGCGCCACTTGGCTGGGACAACAACCCATTGCCCCTTGATGAACTCCTTGGTTGGAAGGGTCAAGGTCTCCCCCCTCCAACGACCGTCAGCCTTG
>JAHEEQ010000132.1 GCA_024640585.1 Micrococcales bacterium | reverse complement strand
AAGTTTTATCCTTAACTTTTTTATTGTTCTCAAAAATCAATTCCAAAATGTAGTCAAGGTTGATCTCTTGTGACTTCAACAGATCTACTTCAAAAACTACATCGTCCCAATCAATGGTCGACTTTTCTTTTTCGACGGAAGATTTCTCTCGACGCAACCAGTCCCGGATATCGTTGTAGGTTGAACGATAATCCTGAATTTTTCGTTCCGTCGGCATCTTGATTGATTGCAATGCAGTCAAATCATCGTCACTCAAATAGTGCTTTACCTTGAACTCTGCAGCCGCAGCTGCGTCATTCATATCGACGTTTTGCATAGCCTTCAGGCTGGCGAATTCATCATAGTTTTGCAGCACATTTTCAACACGCAAATACTCGCCAAACAGTTTCGCAAAAGCCTTTTTGTCAGATTCTTTAACAATATCTGTTGGGCTTGGGAAGCGCTGCTCCAACTCCCGAACAACTTCTACAAAACCGCGTCGAGCCTCACCAGTCACGACATCGGTAAAGCCTTCCATGTATTCCTTGTAGCTTTTTTCCAAAACCACATTTTTGGTATTGTTATCACCGAACAAAGTGATGGAATCAATCGTGGCTTGCTCTAAATCACGGAAGGTGACGATGTTGCCAAAGGTTTTGGTTGCATCAAAAATACGGTTAGTACGTGAATAGGCTTGCATCAAGCCGTGGTAGCGCAGGTTTTTATCTACAAACAAGGTGTTCAGCGTAGGCGCATCAAAACCCGTCAGAAACATACCCACCACAATCAGCAAGTCGATTTCTTTGGCTTTAACTTGTTTGGCTAGGTCACGGTAGTAGTTCTGAAAACCGTTGCTATCCACGCTGAAATTGGTTTTAAAAAGCGTGTTGTAGTCAACGATGGCAGCGTTTAAAAACTCTTTAGCACTGCTATTCATGGCTGACACATCGAAACTTTCGTCCTGAATGTCACCCACAGCATCCTGCTCTTCGTTTGCGGCAAACGAGAAGATGGTGGCCACTTTCAGCGGTTTGTCGCTGTTTTTTTGCAGCTCCCTGAAAGATTCGTAATACAGCTTGGCAGCGTCCACACTGCTCACGGCAAACATGGCATTGAAGCCTTTACCTCCAGCTTGAAGGCGATGCGTCTTTTGTCGGAAATTATTCAGAATGTACTGAGTAATCTCGCTTATGCGGTCAGGGTGTAACAAGGCTTCCCTGTTCTCCGCTGCACTGAGCTTTTTCTCGTCTTGCTCCGTTTCAATGGCTTTGAACTGTGGGCGAACATCGTTGTAGTCCACCTTGAACTTGAGCACTTTCTCATCTCGAATGGCGTCGGTGATCACATAGGAATGCAACTCGCGACCAAACACGCTGGCGGTAGTTTCAGCACTTAGGGCATTTTGCGGAAAAATGGGCGTACCCGTAAACCCAAACTGGTAAAACTTCTTGAATTTCTTCTTCAGATTTTTCTGGGCCTCACCAAATTGGCTACGGTGGCATTCATCAAAAATGAAGACCACCTGCTTGCCGTAGATTGGCAAATCGCCCTCGCTTTTCATCAAGTTATTCAGCTTCTGGATGGTGGTGACAATGATTTTGTTGTCGTCTTTATCCAGATTGCGCTTCAGACCTGCTGTGCTGTCAGAGCCATTCACACTCTCTGGCGAAAAACGTTGATATTCCTTCATGGTCTGGTAATCCAGATCCTTGCGATCCACAACAAAAAACACCTTGTCAATGAAATCCAACTCTGTCGCCAAACGGGCAGCCTTGAAACTCGTCAACGTTTTGCCAGAACCAGTGGTATGCCAGATGTAACCACCGCTTTCCGTATTACTCCAGTTTTTTGCTTGGTAGGCGCCATTGATCTTCCACAAAATGCGCTCGGTCGCAGCAATCTGATAGGGGCGCATCACCAACAGCGTATCGCTGACATCAAACACCGAATAATTCAACAACACATTGAGCAAGGTCTGCTTTTGAAAGAAGGTAGCAGTAAAGTCTTTCAGGTCTTTTATCAGCGTGTTATCTGCCTTCGCCCAGTTCATGGTGAAGTCAAAGCTGTTTTTGTTACGTTGAGTGGTGTTGGCGAAATAACGACTGTCGGTTCCGTTAGAGATCACAAACAACTGTAGATACTTGAACAAGGAGTGTTCACTATTAAAGCTCTCCTTGCTATAGCGATGCACCTGGTTAAAAGCCTCACGAATTGCTACACCGCGCTTCTTTAGCTCGACTTGCACCAGCGGGAAACCATTAATCAAGATGGTCACGTCATACCGATTAGCGTGCGTGCCAGTTTGTTCAAACTGCTTGATGACCTGCACCTTGTTGCGGGGCAAGTTCTTCTTGTCCATCAAATAGATGTTTTGGATGCGTCCATCGTCAAACACAAAGTCGTGGATATAGTCATCGTGAATCTTTCGGGTCTTCTCCACAATGCCATCGCTGGATTTATCCAACCAAGTTTCTACGAATCGACGCCACTCACCATCTGCAAACTGCACGTTGTTAAGCACTTGTAGCTGCGTGCGCAAATTAATCAACAAAGCATCAGGCGTGTTTAAGCCGGGCACATATTCATAGCCTTGACTGACTAGGTCTTGAATGAACTCACGCTCCAGATCACCTTCGCTCTGGTAGCTCTCATTGGCAGGCCAATCTTTGGCGTACTTATCCAGAACGATAAATTTTTTTGATTCCGCAATGGTTTTGTAGTCGTTCATTCCTCTGCTTCCCCTCTTTACAGCAGTTTTTCACTTCACAGTCAAAGTCTGATTGAATGCGTTGCTATTTATTAAACTTTCGATAAGTAGTCACAACGTCGTGCTTAGTGGTTGCCTACAAATGGGGCGATGTAAATCAAGAACCCTGTGGTTTGAACGCACAAACTGAGACTCTTGCTACGCATTTTCTGCCTCCTCCACCCAAAAGCCGTAGTTGTTTTTTAAGTGATCAAGCAATAACTTAACTGTTGCCTTTTCCGCTTGCGTTGGCTGCGCAATCGTTTCATTCGAGAGCGTGCTATGGCTAGTGAAATTGATGATTCTGCTCAGGTAGAGCTGTTTATCATCAGGCAAAATTTCTGACCATCTGGGATAGCCCAAAAAGCTAGCCGTCTTTTCATAGAGATTGCGCAGCAGGGTGAAATGGAATCTTTCCACCTTATTGGCAGCAATTGCCTGCTCGATGATCTGCTTCAGGTGAAGATGGTAGGAGAAGCTCTTATTGGAGTCACCGCGCTTCTCCGTCATGGCGAAAGTTTCGTCTTCAAATCGCTCCAGCATGAAGCCGCCCTTGAGCCCTAGCTCATTGAAAAGCACGTTGTAAAACAGCGGGTTGTGTGTCGTGATGATGAACTTCAAATTAGATTGACTGGATTTAATCAGGCTCGCCAAGTTAACCGCTAGCTCAATCAGGTGATTTTCATCCAGTGAGCTCACTGGGTCATCAATGAAAACGTACTCCAAGTTATTGAAAACGTCGGTGGAGCGATCAGCGATTTCCGCGATGTTCAGCTCAGAAACCAGTTGCTCAAACAACGCATTGAAAAAACTCCAAATGAAATTACTTTCTTCACCCTTAGAGATTTTGATGTTGGAATCTTGCTCATCATTCCCGCGTTCAAATGAAAAACTCACCGTAGAAAAGTCCGGGCTGAAGTGCGGCGTCAACTTATCGCTTGTGTAGTGTTGAAATGTGGTGGTGATGCTCTGGTCCTGACCTTGCTCTTCCAGAACCCATTTGGTGAACGAGTTGGGTTGAATTTTTAATTTACGCTCGGCGTCCAACCCCAAGTCGTTATCCCAATAAAACAGATCTTCCGTGAATGCGCTGTAGTAGAGAATCTTTTTAACGGCCAAATCCGACGATTGCACATCATCATTTTTTGGTGAAAGTAACTGTTTAAATTCTCGAGATAGACGAGTCTTCCCCGTGCCGTTGAAGGCGTAAATCAGCTGGATCTTCTTGTCGGCATCTTTCAGCTGCTGGGCGATTTTTGTCAGCGACTTGCTCATGTCAGGTAGCAATCTCTTCCGGCTTTGGGAAGCTCAAAAGCAAATTTCGGTAGTATTCGTATTGCTTTTGACGTAGCTTAATCTCACGTGGTAAGCCTTCAGTGATGGAGTTCGTCAAAACGTCCAACAGATCCAATTTACGTACGATTTCCGCTTGAATTTCAAGGGATCTTTTAGGGTCATCTATCGATGGAATTGGAATTTTCGTTTTAGCAAGTCCACTCGAATTTATCGATGAAATCTTCCCTGATGAAACGTATTTTTTAATCTGCTCCTTAAAAACAGAAGTTCTTAAAAAATACGCAACATATTTGGGATTCAATTTACTCTTGTATGAGAAGCAAGCATCGTGAATCACAACATCGTCTTCGCTCAACCATGCAGTTCCGTTTCCAATATCCTCTATCGTTTCACCTGCTGCAACAATAATTACATCATTTTGGTTCGCGACACGTAACTTTGAAGCCAAATTGGCATCGAGAAATGATTTTGACTGTTTCGCTGAAATTCCATAGTGCGTATACATCTCTCCATAATGAATGCATGGAACGCCTACATCAAGCATATCTGTTTTTACGAATCTTTTCCCTCTAACGAAGCTACCAATCTCGCCCAACCCTTTCCACTCCACTGCCTCATCTTGAAAATTAAACAACTTTTCGCGGTAGTGGTTGTATTGTTTTTTGCGGGTGATCAGCTCGGTAGTCAGCTCGGTAGTCAGCTCGGTGAAATTGTCCAAAATTCGGACAATTTCAGCTTGGATTTCAAGCGATTTTGGGGGGTTGTATGGGCATGGGATGGGGATTCGAATCTTCGCCATGTCGGTGGCAGAAACATCAATCACCTTTGCCCCTT
>JAHEEQ010000131.1 GCA_024640585.1 Micrococcales bacterium | reverse complement strand
GTTGGTGTAAACCAATAGATGGTTCATCAAGCACGTATAAAACCCCGACTAGACCGGAACCAATTTGCGTGGCCAATCTAATTCGTTGCGCCTCACCTCCAGCAAGAGTTGCGGCGGGGCGGTCCAAGGACAGATAGTCCAACCCAACATCAATTAAAAACTTGAGTCTCTCGCTTACTTCCTTCATCACACGCTCTGCAATTTTTTTGTCGCGAGCATTGAGTTTTAGTGAAGAGAGAAATTTCGCGCATTCGCCTATGGGAAGCGAAGCAACTTCCGCGATATTTTTATTGTTTATTTTTACTGCAAGCACAATTGGTTTGAGTCGCAAACCTTGACACTCTGGGCAATCCACTAACCGCATAAATCCTGCGTATCTTTCTCGACTTACATCCGACTCAGTTTCTTGATGCTTGCGTTGGATGAAAGTAACTACGCCTTCAAAACCTGTTTCATAAGTGCGCACACGACCGTAACGGTTTTTATATTTGACCATGATTTCGTGGTCATGACCATAAAGGACAGCTTTCTTCGCCTTAGCGGAAAGTTTGTTCCATGGAGTTGAAAGTGAGAATCCAATTTCCTCAGCTAACGCTTCTAAAATTCTTTCATAGTATTCAGATAGATGTCCTGATGACCAAGGCGCTATCGCACCTTCTTCAATACTTAAATCTGGATCTGGAATTACTAGATCTTCATCCACTTCCATTTGCGAACCAAGACCAGCGCACTCAACACATGCGCCAAAAGGTGAGTTGAAAGAAAAACTTCGCGGTTCGAGCACCTCAAACGATAGGCCATCATCTGGACAAGCTAGATGTTCACTGAAAAGCATTTCACGGTCAGCGGATTTTTCTGGTCGATCTACAAATTCGACAATCACAGTTCCGTGAGCCAATTCCAATGCTGTTTCAACGCTGTCATTGATTCGGGTTCGGGCGCTGTCCTTAACTTGCAGACGATCAACTACAACTTCAATAGAATGTTTTTCTTGCTTCTTAAGAGTTGGCACCTCACCAATTTGATAAACGATTCCATCCACACGGACACGTGAAAAACCTTGAGCCTGGAGAACTCTAAGTAAATCTACGTATTCCCCTTTACGTTCTCTAACAATTGGCGCTAATACCTGAAATTTCTCACCGGTGGTCAAAGAGAGAATTTGATCGACTATCTGCTGCGGACTTTGCTTGGAAATTTCGCGCCCACACTCTGGGCAATGCGGCTGACCTATACGAGCGAAAAGGAGCCGCAAATAATCGTAGACCTCCGTAATGGTTCCGACAGTTGAGCGAGGGTTCTTGGACGTTGATTTTTGATCAATCGAAACTGCTGGGGAGAGCCCTTCGATGAAATCGACATCTGGTTTATCCATCTGTCCGAGAAACTGTCGGGCATATGCCGAAAGTGATTCAACATAACGCCGCTGACCTTCGGCAAAAATGGTGTCGAAAGCGAGGCTTGATTTGCCACTCCCAGATAAACCTGTAAAAACAACTAGTGAATTTCTAGGAATTTCAATCGAAATATTTTTCAAGTTATGTTCGCGGGCACCTCGAACAATAAGTTTCTCATCTATCGTCATTGATTGTTTCCAGATTTCCTCGCAACATATAACGAACTAATAGTCGTGATAATGAGAACGGAAATAATGACTGTCAAAGAAGCAAAAGTGCTGATGTGGACAGTTTGTATGTCGAAGGTTTTTTCAATACCTAGCAAGAAAAGCTTGACTCCAATAAAAGCAAGAATGAGTGCGATTCCGCGAGCTAGATGCACCAGTTTTTCAATTAAACCTTGTAGCAAGAAGAAAAGCTGGCGCAACCCCATCAGCGCGAATGCGTTTGCTGTAATAACAATGAATGGTTCGGTTGTTAATCCTAAAACCGCCGGAATACTGTCTAGCGCGAACATAATATCCGTACCGCCAATAGCGATCATCACCATAAGCAAGGGAGTTAAGTAACGAACACCATTTTGCTTAACGGTCAATTTATGATCGTGATATTCGTCAATCGTTGGAGCGATTTTGCCGACCAGTCGCACCAACAAATTTGGTGCTTGCTCCTCTTCATCAACTTGTTTTTCGGCAGCGACCTTGTACGCCGTCCAAATCAGGAAAATTCCGAAAATGATAAAAGTTGGCTGAAAAGAATTAATCGCACTAACACCGACGAGTATCAATATGGCACGAAAGACTAAAGCCAAAATTACTCCCACAAGAAGCACCCTGTGTTGAAGGAAACCTGGCACCGCGAAAGAAGTCATTATTACTAGGAAGACGAACAAATTGTCGACGCTTAAACTGTATTCGGTTAGATAAGCTGCGAAGAATTGACCAGCAATCTCACCATCAAAAACTTTGACGAGCGAAAGACCAAAAGCCACCGCAATGGCTACATAAAACAAAACCCATTTAGTTGCATCTTTTGTAGTAAATGCATGCGGACGTCTATCCACAATCCAAAAATCAGCCAATAGAACAAACACAAACCCAAAAGCGGTACCGAGGCTTAAAAAGAGAGGGACATCTAAAGCGGCATGAGTCACGAGGTCATCTTGCCATGCACAGGTTGATTACGTGGGTTCATGCCCGAGCATCCTTCATTGCTCGCAATTCGCGTCGCAATTCGGTAATTTCGTCACGATACCTAGCAGCAACTTCGAATTGCAATTCTGAGGCCGCCTGTTGCATTGAAGCACTCAATTCCTCGATTAAAGTAACTAAATCTGTCATAGCTCGAGTTGCTTTAGGTGGAAGAGAAGCCCTTAGCGCTTCACTTTGGGCAATAACGGCTTGAGTTTCAAGAGATTCTCTAACCAAACTGTCAGTAATGTCCGCAATTTTCTTTCTAAGGGGTTGCGGATCCACTCCATGTTTCAAGTTGTAGGCAATTTGTATTTCGCGACGACGATTGGTTTCAGTTATTGCAAGGTCCATCGCTGGAGTAATTGAGTCAGCATACATATGAACTTGTCCCGAAACATTTCGCGCAGCTCGTCCAATCGTTTGAATCAGACTTGTGCCTGATCGTAAGAAACCGGCTTTGTCTGCATCTAATATCGCGACGAGCGAAACCTCGGGCAAGTCCAACCCTTCACGCAATAGATTGATGCCAACTAAAACGTCGTAATCCCCTACTCGCAATTCACGCAATAATTCAATCCGGCGCAAAGTATCAACTTCAGAATGCAAGTATCGGACTCGTACACCCTTCTCTAAAAAGTAGTCTGTTAAATCTTCAGACATTTTCTTAGTGAGAGTTGTAACTAAGACGCGTTCGTTTAGATCAGTTCTAATTTTGATTTCATGCAATAAATCATCAATTTGGCCTTTGGTTGGCTTGACAATAATTTCAGGGTCTACAAGTCCTGTCGGACGAATCACCTGTTCGACCACATCTCCTTGAACTTTTTCCATTTCGAATTTTCCTGGCGTGGCACTCAAATACACGGTTTGACCAGTTCGTTCTCGAAATTCATCAAATCGAAGCGGGCGATTATCCAATGCACTCGGCAATCGAAATCCGTGTTCGACAAGAGTTCGTTTGCGACTCGCATCGCCTTCATGCATTGCACCAATTTGGGGGACAGTCACATGGCTTTCATCAATAACTACAAGAAAATCTTCTGGAAAATAGTCTAGTAAACAGTTTGGAGGTGAACCTTGTTCACGACCATCAAGATGGCGTGAGTAATTTTCCACACCAGAACAGGTTCCAATTTGCTCAAACATTTCTATATCGTGTTGCGTACGCATCTTTATTCTTTGCGCTTCGAGTAATTTATTTTGCTTCTCGAACTCTTCAAGACGTACAAGTAACTCATCTTCAATCGCGCTAACGGCGCGTTTCAAGATCTCAGGTCCGGCGACATAGTGCGTTGCTGGAAAGACAAAAGCAATTGGTTGGTCTTTGATGATTTCACCAGTAATAGGATCAAGAATTAGAAGTTTTTCTATCTCATCGCCAAAAAATTCAATTCGCAAAGGAAATTCTTCATACACCGGATAAATCTCAACAGTGTCTCCTCGCACTCTAAATGTCCCGCGCTCGAATGCGATGTCATTGCGTTGGTACTGAATGTCAACAAATTTGCGTAGCAAGTCATTGCGTTCAATTTCCTGTCCGATTTCCAATCGAACCATTCGATCTACATATTCTTGAGGGGTGCCTAACCCATAAATACAAGAAACTGTTGAGACTACAACTACGTCGCGTCTGGTTAAAAGAGCATGTGTAGCTGCGTGACGCAACCTTTCAACCTCAGCATTGATGGATTTATCTTTTTCAATAAAAGTGTCAGTTTGAGGTATGTACGCTTCAGGTTGGTAATAGTCGTAGTAGGAAACGAAATATTCAATAGAGTTATTTGGCAATAAATCACGAAATTCTTGCGCCAATTGTGCGGCAAGTGTCTTGTTAGGTGCCATAACCAAAGTTGGTCTTTGGAGTTTTTCGATCAACCAAGCTGTAGTCGCAGACTTTCCGGTTCCTGTTGCGCCTAACAAAACTACATCTCGATCACCGCGTTCAACGCGTTTTACAATTTCGGCGATGGCCGCAGGTTGATCTCCTGAGGGGACGAAATCTGATTCTACTTTGAATAAGTTCAACGTTCTTTCTAGATCCGTAACTGGTCTTGTCATGCCGAAATACTTTCATAGAATTTAACGGCTTTGGCATTTAAAGATGAGAGATCACCGGCATTGGAGATTTCGATTGCATTCGGGGGCAGGTAGGTATTTGCTTCTTGAATAGCGATTCGACTTTGTGCGTCATGCATATCCATGCCACGGGCTACTGCCCTTTCTAAGCGTAAGTATTCTGGCGCAGAAATATCGACCACATAATCAGCAAG
>JAHEEQ010000121.1 GCA_024640585.1 Micrococcales bacterium | reverse complement strand
CTATATTTAACTTTACTGTTCCTCAAGGTGCAACTGGACCAACTGGACCGACCGGACCAACGGGTACAACAGGAAGCCCAGGTCCAACTGGCCCAACAGGTTCTGTTGGTCCTACTGGCCCAACTGGTCCAACTGGTCCTGCTGGAACTCCAGCACCAACTGGTGCATCATCAAAAGCATCTGCTGGATATGGTTATATGCCAAACGGAATCTTGATTCAATGGGCGCAAATTTCCGGAACATCAGCGACATGGCCTATATCATTTCCATCTTTTGCCGGAGGCGTGGGTTCATGTAGCACGGGCAACCTTTCAACAGGCGGGTCAAATAATCGTTGTGCAAATAAGACAACATCTGGCGCTACACTTGGGTCAACAGGTGACGCTGGTTGCACTTACATTATTGTTGGTTATTAAGGAGAAATCATGCGACAATTTTTTTATAGCGGTTCTACTCGTGGGTTTTATGTTGATGAAGTTCATAAGCCACATCAAATCCCAAGTGATGCAGTTCCAATTTCTGAGGAATATTGGACAGAACTTTTAAATGGGCAAGCCGATGGATTTTGGATTGGTCCAGATGAGCAAGGCTATCCAGTTTTAAAAGAATATCCTCCTTTGACTTTGGAGCAAAAGGCTGAAAATGCCAGAAAAGAACGGGATACACTTTTAACAGAATCTGACTGGACTCAACTTCCAGACATTCCTTCTGGAATTAAATCTGTATGGGCAATCTATCGTCAAATGTTACGAGACATTACTTTGCAATCTGGATTTCCAGAAAATATAAATTGGCCTGAAAAGCCATAAAGGAATCAATATGACAAGACATCTTCCATTGTGGATTATTGGAAAAATACCAAACGAAATTTGCGATGCTGCAACAAAAGAATTTGAGTTGATAAAGTCACAAGACGCATCAATGGGACTTAATTCTGAAACTATTGAACATAAGCAAAGAAAAACATCTGTTCGTTTTGCCCCAAGTGACCATTGGTTTGGTGGAATCATGTTTGAACACGCAATAAATTCAAACAAAAAAGCTGGATGGGACTACAAAATAGATTCACATGAGGCAGTTCAATATGCTCAATATGGCCCTGAGCATCATTATGATTGGCATACAGATACTTTTACACTTTCAGGCGCTCCTACCGACCGCAAAGTGTCCGTAGTCTGCCTAATGAATGACCCGTCTGAGTTTGAAGGTGGAGAGTTTCAAGTTCGTCTATACAACGATTACTTGGCTCAACTTGGCAAAGGTTCCTTGATTGCATTTCCATCTATCTTGTATCATAGGGTCACCCCTGTCATTTCAGGACTCAGAATGACAGCAACAATTTGGACCAGCGGACCAAGGTTTAGATAATGACAACCGAACATTCAACAGAAACGGCAATTGCAGTGGCATCGAAAGTTGCGCCGCCAGTGACAATATCATTGGCAACGGTTGCTGGTGTTCAGGTTAGTGAATTGGTCCTTTGGGCCACTTTGGTTTACACGGTTTTGATGATCGGTCACAAGTGTTGGCAGATCATTAAAGAAGTAAAAGACGAGTGATGTGCTTGACCCAATCTCTATTGGGTTGGCAATCAAAGCCATGCAGGGTGCTTTTAGCGGCATCCAATACTGCATGGAAGCCCTGTCTGATGGCAAGGTACAAGTCCAAAAGATAAAGAAGGCAGCGGAAGATGCTCAGGCCATCGTAAAAGAGGTCAAGGGTATATGGGCGCTGATTAGTGGAGTCTTTAAACCAAAGCAGGCTCCACAACCTGTTTTGCAGAGTCCAGAGACTCCACAAAAGAAACCCAAGGAAGTGTTCATAAAGCACATTCCAACGGAAGCTGACATCGTTCAACAGTTTGTAACTCATGTTGGTGACTTCTATCATCACCATCGAGAGCTGTCTGAGCTGTATGACAGCAAATCTGAGGAGGTCTATGCAATGGATAGGCCAGACCCTCGGGACATCCTAATACTCTCTCAAATGAGGCATGAGCTTGATGGCGCATACATGAAGCTCAGTGGGATGATGCGCGGCGCTCATGTTCCCCCGCAATTAGGCCCATTGTGGGACAATTTCCACAAAATATACGAGAACGCAAAAGACAAGCAGGAGGCAAGGAGAGAGCGCGAACGTATCAGAAGGCAGAGAGATTCATGGCTACGCGAGGAGGAGCATCTGGAAAGGGTAGAACTGGCAGCGGCAGTATTTCTGACGCTTCTATTCGTTCTGGAGTTGTGGGCCGTATGGATAAACTCATTTACAGATTGATTGTTGGACTTGTTTGCCTCATGTTGGCAATCGTTCTGATAGTCACACCAATCGTCACCAAAATGTTTATTCGCATGGAAAAGCGAGAAATAGATATGGATAGGCGAGAAAACCGACTGACTGAGTTGGAAAATCGGTTACAGAAAAAGATAGAACAGTTTGAACAACCTGACAAACCGAAAGGCGAATGATGCTATCTTTATTTTCAACCCTTGGAGGTCTGTTGATCTCCATGTTTCCCAAGCTGATTGACCTGTTTCAAAACAAGAACGATCAAAAACATGAGCTTGAACTAGCGAGAATTCAAACAGAACGCGAGCTTCAAATGGCTGCGGCTGGTTTTGCTGCCCAAGCCAAAGTTGAGGAGATGCGAACAGATCAAGTCTCCATTCAAGCTGATGCGGCTATGACTCAGGCGGCCTATGCGCATGACGCAAAGGTGCTGGAGAAGGCAGCAAGC
Organism: Micrococcales bacterium; assembly: GCA_024640585.1. The sequence goes on along the minus strand of JAHEEQ010000121.1, from coordinate 2,212 downwards.
TGGGTTTCAACCTACGTTGGTACTGTGCGACCTACCATCACCTATTTGTTTGTCCTAGAGCTTGTATTCATCAATGCTGGTCTTGGCTACTATGTGTGGTCGCATCCAGAAATGATTAAAGGTGTTGACGACCTCATCAAAATTGGCAATGAGATTTTCAGTGACGATGAAATGGCTATGCTTGGTGGCATCATTGGCTATTGGTTCGGTTCTCGCGGCATGAGCAAAAAATGAAAACCAGCGACAAAGGCATTGAGCTGATGCACAAGTTTGAAGGCTATCGTGATAAGCCATATTTGTGCAGTGCCTCCATGTGGACGATAGGTTGGGGCCACGTAATTTATCAAGACCAGATCAAATACCCCATCGTTCGCAAGGAAGGCTACACAGGGATTCTCAGACCTGAGTACCCTCTAAGGCCTGAACACAATAGAGTTTGGAGCAGGGATGAACTGGTTAAGATTTTTAAAGATGACCTCGGCTCTTTTGAGCGTGGTGTTCTTAGACTTGCTCCCAATCTTGCTGGTCGTCAAGGTGCTTTCGACGCTTGCGTTGCGTTTTCCTTCAATGTCGGATTGGGGAATTTTCAGCGGTCTACTATTCGGATGAAGATTGGTAGAGGGGAGTGGGAGGCCGCTTCCGAAGCATTTATGAGTTGGACTAAAGCTGGCGGGAAAGAGCTGCGTGGCCTTGTGCTTCGTCGCACTGCTGAACGCAAGCTCTTTGATTCATCTATCGAGAAAGATAGCTGAGAGCAATCACAAATGCTGTGAGCGCAATGATGGCGACAGCAAAGATGAATGCGACTAGGTTAATGATGTTTTCCAATGTTGTGTTCCTTTGCTTCGCCTAGTGTTTCAAAGTATTCATCGCAAACCTTGCATCGCCATAAGACTTGTCTTGTGAACTTTGCAAGGTTTTCTTGCCTACCCTGATAGCTTGTTAAAACCCTTGAGTCGCCCCGTAGAGACATCACGCTCTCTAAGTTGGATGGCAATTTTCGATTTGTTGACTTGTTCACGAATCTTATTGACTTTGGGTTTCTGTTCCACCTTCGGCTCCTGTTTCGGCCACGGCGCATTGGGAGCTAGAACTGTCTTGTACTTTGGTGATTTTGTCAAATGCTTCATCTTCTTCTTTTGTCCATTGAATGTTGTCGTAACCGTTTGACCAGCTCTTGTGGTTTGTCGGTCGCATAGCTCCGCCTTTTCCTGCTTCGCTGTACTTCGTCATTTCTTTACCCCTTTCGGCATCCCTGCTCTTGCATAGACATAGAAATCAGTGTTTTCTAATGAAGGTTGTTTAGCGCGAGATAAAGCGCCAAACTTTTGACCATTGGCTTTTTGTCCAGATTCTTTACGAAGCGTGGACATGAACTGTGGCATATACGTTTCGACGTAGGCAGGGTGAAATGCGTTGATGGTCATAACAGTTCCCATCCAAAGACCACTGACAACCAAAGAACCTTGCAAAGCAATCCAAGGCCAACAAGGAATAGCGCCGACAAGATGACGCTCCAAACGATATTGAGAAATGATTTCACCAGAAAATCCAATCAAAAAAGGCTGCTGCTACTACGATAAGAAAAAGAATGTGTGTGTCTGTTATTGGCATTTCATAATCCTCTGCTGACGACCTGAGCGGCCAACTCTCGTTCCTTCTATTTTGATGAGATTCTTTTCCAGAAGTGCTTTGTATCTCGCTGTTACGCTTGAATAGGGGAGCGTGGGGAAAAGTTCTAGAACTTGATCGCTTATACATCCGTTGTCTCCAAATGATTTGATGGCTTCATAGACCATCTTTTCCATCTTTGTTGTGTCTACTTTTTCTGCTGCTTCAAATGATGTTTGTGGGTCGTTTTTGCGAAAGAGTTTTGCTATGTGTGTTCCGAAATTCATCATGTCATGTCCTGTTTTATAGGTGAGGTACTTGGCCTGTGCGTCTTTCTATGCTATGGGCATAGCGACCATCCTTTGACAGCCTTTCCCTCGTTTTGGTGGGGTACTCGCTGCATTGTTTGCGTTGTGGTGCGTCCCTGCCACAAGCTCTCCATACGACTTTATGGACTCGAATGCCTGCAAAGCAACATCCGCTTTCCCCCGTGAAACTTATTTCGTTTCTTCCAAGTCCAATTCGGATTGGTCTGGAGATTTTGCATTCTCAACTGAGCAACCTTTGCTGATTGCTTCAACCAAATCATCCTGTGTTGCCA
>JAHEEQ010000115.1 GCA_024640585.1 Micrococcales bacterium | reverse complement strand
CAGACCTTGTTGTGCATGATGCATATAAACCAGATTCATTCCGCCCACGCCTTGCTCGTGCTTTTAAATACTTGCAAGGTTATGACTTAGTTTTGTTTGACTGCCCACCTTCACATGGAACATTGGTTCGTGAAGCGCTTGCAGTTTCAGATGCAGCATTAGTAGTAACCACTCCATCATTCTTCGGTGCGCAAGGTGTTGATCGCGCAGTTGAAACAATTAAAGAGATGAAGAAATACCACAATCCAAAACTAGATTTCGCAGGTGTTGTAATTAATCGAGTACGCAGCACCGTCGAAGAGCATGAATACCGCCAAAGGGAAATGGCTCGAATCCACGGACGAAGTGCGATTTTGAGTCCATCAATCCCAGAACGTGTTGCAATGCAACAAGCAGAATCATTTGGACAACCGGTTCAAATTGTTTCATCTGCGGGCGGCCGTGAAATGCGAGAAATCTTTGACAAACATTTGACACGGCTTCTCCGTAATTACGGTGAATAAGGACGAGAGTTAGGTTCATGAAGTTAGTAGTGCCTGCCGAAACGCGGGCTGGCGAAAATCGTGTTGCATTATTTCCAGATCTTGTTGGAAAAATTTCAGCACTTGGATTAGAAATTATCATCGAATCAGGAGCCGGAGAAAAATCTGGTGCTCCTGATTCACTTTATTCTGCAGCTGGAGTGACAGTCACTAAAGACATCACTTCTGCATTAAAAGAAGCAGATATAGTGGCAACTGTTCGACCACTAAATCCAGAACAGTCAAAGTTGCTCAAAAAAGGCGCAGTAACGCTTTCTTTCTTGGCACCTAGTACCGACGGTGATGCAATCCGCGCACTTGCTGCGGCTGGTGCCACATCGCTTTCTTTTGAATTGGTTCCGCGTATTTCTCGCGCCCAATCCATGGATGCTTTGACATCACAAGCTCTTTGCGCTGGCTATCGCGCATCGCTTGTTGGCGCTGAATTGCTACCAAAGTTCTTCCCAATGTTGATGACAGCAGCTGGAACAGTGCAACCTGCAAATGTTTTAGTGCTTGGAGCAGGTGTCGCAGGTTTGCAAGCAATCGCAACCGCAAAACGACTCGGTGCCCGCGTTTCCGCATACGACGTTCGTCCAGCCTCAGCTGACGAAGTTAAATCAATGGGTGCAACTTTCATCCAACTCGAATTAGAAGCGCTAGATGGCGGCGGCGGTTATGCAAAAGAAATGACCGAAGATCGCGCTGCGCGTCAACGCGAATTGCTGACCCCACACATTGCTAAATCGGATGTTGTAATCACAACTGCAGCAGTTCCTGGTCGCAAAGCCCCACTTTTGATGACAGCAGAAATGGTTAAGTCAATGAAGGCTGGTTCAGTTGTAATCGACTTGGCTGCAGAAACTGGTGGAAATGTTGAAGGCTCAAAGCCTGGCGTGATTGTTGAAGTTGCAGTTGATGGCGGATTTATTCGCCAATGGGGTGGACAAGACGTGCCATCACAACTTCCAGTTCACGCATCACGTTTGTATAGTGCAAATGTTCACGCGCTATTGCAACTCTTTGTAAAAGATGGACAAGGCGCACCAAACGTTGAAGATGAAATCATCGACGGATGTGCAGTTGTTCTAAACGGTGAAATCAGAAAGGATGTTGCTTAAAATGAATTCATTATTGGCAACAACTGTTAGCTCAGTTGATTCGATTTCACTACTTACAATTTTCGTACTTTCAATTTTTGTTGGTATTGAAGTTATTTCGAAAGTATCAGCTGTTTTGCACACTCCACTTATGTCGGGTGCAAATGCAATTCACGGCATTGTGCTAATCGGTGCAATCATGGTTACTGGTCAAGCCGATACAACACTTGAAACCGGACTAGGCGTTGCGGCAATCGTGCTCGCAACTATCAACATGGTTGGCGGTTTCGTTGTGACCGACCGTATGCTCGAAATGTTTAAACCTAAGAAGAAGGGCGAATAAAGTGTTAGACACAAATCTTGCCCGCGTTCTTGAACTGCTCACTGCAGTTGGATTTATCTTGGCCCTTAAAGGCCTTTCTGCTCCCAAAACAGCCCGCAACGGCAATCTAATTGGTGCTCTAGCTGCGACAGTTGCAACTGGCGCAATCTTTTTCACTATCAACGACATGAAAAACGTGCCATTAATCATTGGCGCAATCGTGGTTGGTTTTGCAATTGGTTGGCCGGCAGCAAAGCGGGTCCAGATGACTCAAATGCCACAAATGGTTGCATTGTTCAACGGTGTTGGTGGTGGCGCAGCTGCATTAGTTTCTGTTATTGAATTCTTAAATGTGAATTCTGGAACGGAATCAATTGACACAATCTCACTTGCCGCAACTGTTTTCACTGTATTAATCGGTTCAGTTTCATTCACAGGTTCATTCATCACTTTCATGAAACTACAAGAACTGATGACCTCACGGCCGGTTGTGATCCCACTTGGAAAAATCATCACACCTGCTGTTGCACTCGGAGCAATTGCTTCAGCAGTAATGCTGATTGTTGATCCACAACAAAGCACACTATTCATCTTGCTTGGGCTTTCGCTCTTGCTAGGTGTTTTGTTTGTGCTTCCAGTCGGTGGCGCAGACGTACCAATTGTTATTTCGCTATTGAATGCATTCACAGGACTTTCTGTTGCGGCATCTGGTTATGTATTGCAAAACGTTTTGCTAATCGTGGCTGGAACGCTAGTTGGTGCTTCAGGTACTTTGCTAACGCAGATGATGGCACAAGCAATGGGACGCCCAATTACGAACACTTTGTTTGGTGCGTTCAATGCAGTTTCATCTGCAGGTGGAGCTGGTGCCGCAGAAGCACGGCCTGTAAAGAGTGGTTCTCCTCAAGATATCGCAATCATGCTTGGCTATGCACGCAAAGTTATTTTCGTTCCTGGCTACGGTCTGGCAGTCGCACAGGCACAATCAACATTGCGTGAACTAGCAGACTTGCTAATCGCAAAAGGCATTGAAGTGGATTACGCGATTCACCCAGTTGCAGGTCGTATGCCTGGCCACATGAACGTCTTGATGGCTGAAGCACAAGTTCCTTACGAACAACTAAAGGAAATGGATGAAATCAATCCAGAATTCCCGGCAGCAGAAGTTGCACTTGTAGTTGGTGCGAATGACGTAGTTAATCCTGCAGCTCGTGAGGACAAGACAGCACCGATTTACGGTATGCCAATTCTCGATGTGGATCATGCACAACAAATTGTTTTCCTAAAGCGCTCGATGCGACCAGGTTTTGCTGGAATTGAAAACGAATTGCTATTTGATCCAAAGACCACACTTTTGTTTGGTGACGCAAAAGAAACTCTAACCAAAGTGGTTGCAGCTCTAAAAACGCTGTAAAACTAAATTAAAAGAGCCTGGAGAAATCCAGGCTCTTTTAATATTTACAGGGTTCAAGAAAGTCCAAACAGCCGATCGCCAGCATCACCGATGCCTGGCACTATGTACCCAGCTTCGTCTAAACCTTCATCGATTTTTGCACAATACAAATCGATATCTTTGTCTGGAAAATCTTTTTGCAATCTTTCAATTCCTTCTGGAGCAACCAGCAAAGAAATTAATGTGACTGAATTTGCACCGTTTCTAAAAATGAGTTTTAGAGCATCTGAAAGTGAGCCGCCAGTTGCAAGCATTGGTTCGAGCACAAACACTTTCTTGCCAGAAAGATCTTCAGGAATTCTTTCCATGTAGGTTTCAGGAAGCAAAGTTTCTTCGTCTCGCTTCATTCCCAAGAAGCCGACCTCGCAAGCAGGAGCTGCTTCCATAAATCCCAAAAGGAGACCAAGGCCAGCGCGCAGAATTGGAATCGCAATTACATTGCTCGAGTCGGAAATCTCTTTTGTTGCATCGTTGCTTAGTGACACAGCCATTTTGTTGACAGCTGCTCGAAAATTGACGATACCTTCAGAACGATCGCGAATTACTTGTAGACCTGAATCGATGACTGGTGAATTGCTTTCAAAAATGCGCATTACTTTTTTGCCTCAAATTTCTTAATTAGTTTCCAAGCCCACATAAACAATAGTAATTGCAGTGGTAAACGAGCCATAGCGTAGATCGGTTCTGGCATTGGCCGGTCCCACCACATGATTGCCATATTTATGTTTGCCGGATAAACCAAAACATAAAGCCAAAACGCAGCTACTGCCGACCAATAATTAATTGATTTTTCTAAGAATGTAATTCCACTCTCGAATAACAATCCAATTCCAATAGCAATCTCTGCGACACCGCTCAGATAAGTCCAAAATCGCGGATCCCCTGGTATGAAACTTGGCACAATTTCATCGAGCGGAATTGGAAATACAAAATGCCCAAAACCAGTTATCAAGAGGAAAACCCCCATTGAAAAACCGGCTGACTTCGTTAGTTTCATAAAACAACTCTATTGTGGGCAAACTAAGCCTGTGAAGCCAACCGAAATACAAATTGAGTGGATGCATGAAGCACTCGCTCTAGCGAACAAGTGCCTTAATCATGGTGACGTACCGGTTGGAGCAATTGTGGTTGATGAAAAGGGCAAAATTGTTGGCACTGGTCACAATCAACGTGAAGAACTAAACAATCCATTGGCACATGCAGAAATTCAAGCATTGCAAAATGCTGCGCAGACTCTTGGAAAATGGCGACTAGATGATTGCACACTGGTGGTCACGCTCGAACCTTGCACTATGTGTGCGGGAGCAATTGTGAATGCGAGAATCAAACAAGTTGTGTTTGGAGCAGCCGAGCCAAAAACTGGAGCTGTCGGTTCACTTTTCGACGTTATTCGAGATCGCAGACTTACACACCAGCCAGAAGTAGTTTCAGGTGTGCTTTCAGATGAATCTGCAGAACTCCTCAGAAACTTTTTTGCGCAAAAACGGCAGGACTAAAGTTCGTCTCGGTGACGTGTCCGAGTGGCCGAAGGAGCGCGCCTCGAAAGCGTGTGTAGGTTCACCCCTACCGTGGGTTCAAATCCCACCGTCACCGCCAAAGTTT
>JAHEEQ010000110.1 GCA_024640585.1 Micrococcales bacterium | reverse complement strand
GGTTCTTGTCGATAAATGTTGATAGATGATCTGTTAGAGAAATTGATGAATTACCTGTGACAATTGTGTAGCTGATACCCCGACTAGTGAGAAAGCCTGCTACGTAAGTTCCAATTGTGGTCCCTTTACCTTGCCCCGAAACAGGATTGATAACCAACGCCCACATGTGCAGAGCCTATCTTCTATTCCTCAATTGATGTGGCTACCTCGATCGCCGATGCATTAGTTTCGATGGAGACGGATCTTTTGTCTCTACGTTTATCTACTAACAAGGCTATTCCGCCAGCTATGAAGTAAAGAATTATCAATGGGATTGCTAATAACATCATTGTCAACGGATCTGCGGTAGGAGTAAAGGCGGCTGTGAATAGTACGATAGAAAAAACCCAAGCACGCCACGGTTTAAGAATGGTTTCACCACGCAGGAATCCGATTAAATTAAAGGTTACGAGAAAGATTGGAAGTTCGAAAGCTAAGCCGAAAAGCAAAATAATTCGTAAAACGAAATCCAAGTAATCATCAAATTTGACCAAGTTGTTAAGTGCATTTGGAGTGAAACCAAATAAAACTTTAATCGCAACTGGCAAGACTAGGTAACCCATAGTCGCCCCTATTGCAAAAAATGGTGTCGCTGATGCGATAAAGAAAACAGTGTTGCGTTTTTCTTTACGATGCAAACCAGGTGCGATGAATGCCCATAATTGATATAGCCAAAATGGTGCTGAAATGATTACGCCGGATAGCAAAGCAACTTTGATTTGGAGGTTTAACGGCCCTAAAACTCCATTAATGTACAAAGCGCCACAACTGGCAGAACCGGAATCTTGAGCAGCTTTCAGGTCGCAAACTGGTTGTGCCAGGGTTGTAATAATCGTGTTATAGAAATACCAACCAAACCCAGATGCTAGGAATATCGCGACGGCTGCGCGAAATACCCTTTTACGAAGCTCTCGTAAATGATCTAATAACGGCATCCGCGCGTCTTTAGTAGACGCCATGGATTTACTTCTCTGTGGTGCCTTCTTCGTTGGCCTTCTTCTCTTCGGCGGTCATCTCTTTCATCTCGCTCTTAAAGATTCGCATTGAACGACCTAGGGAGCGTGCTGAATCCGGAAGACGCTTTGCACCAAACAAAACGAGGACAACAATGAGAAGAATCAAAATATGGCTTGGCTCGCGTAGAAACATCCTTCAAACTCCCTGCAGATTGGTGGGTCTAATGCGCTTAGGCTACCCCAGCGCATCAACTAATGGGTAGGTATGGTCAGCAACCAATGTAACGATCAAGTATCAGTTGAGCTTTTCGGGCGATTTCGGAGCGAATATCTACAGGCCGAAGAAGTTCTATCCCATCCCCCGATGCCATGACTGAACGTTCAATCCACTGCTGAGAATATGCGTGCAAACGCTTGTTCATATTTAAGTCTGAGTGTTCGATATCAAAACGTTCCACGATGTCGCGGGACGGCTTCTTAAGAGTAATTGTGTAATCAGTCGGCGCCAAGACAGGTGCCGACTCTTGAACTATGGGTTGATCGGAGCTGACCTTGGCATCAAGGATTCTATCTACTCGAAAATCTCTTGAGGAACCGGCGGAAAAACAGAAAGCACGGAGATATTGATTCTCATTCTCTTGCAGCAGTTCAATCGGTTTCACGGTTCGTTCAGATATTTCATCTCTATAAAGGGAGTGATACTTGATAAAGAGATTTGAATTGATGGCAAGTGCTTCATTTATCGCAGCCGCCACCGTTGGCGAGGTTTTTGGTTTGGCTTTTAGAGGCACCGCTAATCCAATTTTGGATGCAATTCTCTTTTTCAAGTCAAGAATGGAAGATTCAAGTTCTGATTGATTTGAATTGAGTGAGCTTCTAAGTAGATCTAAACCAAGGATGAGCGCGACACCTTCATCAAAGGTTATTGCGCGAGGTCTTGCCAATGTGGATGCATTTCTTATTGTGACGAAACCGGATTCAAATTCGAGATCCATCAACTCCAACGGGGTGTAGCCGGGTAGTCCACACATCCAGAGAGTTGTTAAATCAGAACTCATTTGAGCAACACTTACTTCGAACTTTTTTGCTAGATCCTGAATCGATATACCTTGATGTGAAGTAATGAAAGGAACCAAATCCAGTAATCGTGCCGTACGGGCTAACGGTGCTGAGATGTTTTTAACCATGATTGTTCACCAAAGCCTCCAAATGCTTAATAACCAGTTCACGTAGCTCCGGTGGCTCATGCACGAAAGCATCATCAACATGCCATAAAATATCGGCAGCTAAAGCGTTAAGACTCAGAATTGGAATCTTAATGTGATCCCATTCGCCTTTGTCTGTGATTTCAGTTGCTGCGCTACGAAGGTGATGACCCTTGCCCTTTCGTATATCTATGAGGGCGTAACCTTCGGGCTCTTGTGAATCCAGATTTTGAGCAATCTCATTCGGAATTTCAAATTCTTCTTTATTGGTAGTGCTGGTGATTTCACTTTGAATTCGGTCGACTCTGAATGTTCTGACCTCTTGTACATCTTGATCAATTGCATTTATGTACCAGTACCCTGACTTGTTAGCCAGCGAGAACGGAATCACTGTTCGAACTTGAATTTCGAGGTCAGAACCTAAGTATGAAAATATTAGAAAATCAGACTCTGCAATCGCAGCGGTAACTACCTTGAGATCTTCAGAACTATTTGAAAGTTTTAATGAGACAGCCGGGAGATTGAGTTGATCTGCCGGAATCCCCATCGAGTTAAGTTTCATAATTGCACTTTGTGCTACATCATCCAAGGCAGCGCCTTCCCACGCTTGAGCAGCAAGTGATAAAAGTGAAATTTGAGTGGAAGAAATTTCGCCTAAATCCAATTGATAATTGTCGGAATGAATTCGATAACCTGCCTCATCGGCAAACAGTGGGTCGAAACTTCCCACCTCTATTTGAATCCCCAAGGTGCGTAGATCATCTTTATCCCGTTCAAACATGCGCTCTTTTGTTTCGGCAGTTCCTTCATATCCTTCAACCGTTCTGAAGATTTCCGATTTTGTAAGAAACCTTTTTGTAGCTAGCAGTGCAATAGTCAGATTTATTAGTCTTTCAATCTTCCGAGACACCGTAGGCGCCTTTCGCAGGTCTGCGACGTCTAGCTAATACCTCTACTCCCGGCGCCATACGGCGAGATTGAATCAAGAAACCAGTGTGTCCAATCATTCGTTGTTGTGGGCGTACAGCCAATCCTTCATGGTGCCATCCTCTTACAATGGTTTCTGAACTTTCGGGTTCAGTAAATCGGCCATCTTCCTTTAACGCCTCGGCAGTTGCCGACAATTGAGTAGTAGTTGCAACATATGCAAGAAAAACTCCACCAGGGCGGAGTGCTCGAGCTGCGATGTCTACACACTCCCAGGGTGCAAGCATGTCTAAAATCACGCGATCAAACTCTGAATCAAAATCTTGATCTTGTAAATCTCCTACCTGAAGACTCCACTGCTCAGGGGGTGATTCAAAGTATGCGTTTACATTGGAGCGTGCATCCTCTGCAAAATCAGAGCGACGTTCAACAGAATGAACTTTTCCCGTAGGGCCTGCGGCTCGAAGAAGAGAAATAGTGAGTGCCCCACTACCTACTCCCGCTTCTAAAACACGTGCACCAGGGTAAATATCGGCAACTCCAATAATCATCGCCGCATCTTTTGGGTAAACAATCGTTGCTCCGCGAGGCATCGTCAATACATAATCAGCAAGCAAGGGTTTAAATGCTGTGAACTTTAAACCTGCGGTTGTGCTGACAACCGAACCTTCAGGCATGCCAATTAAGTCATCGTGGGTAATCCACCCTTTATGTGTATGCCACTCTTTGCCCGGCGTAATGGTGAAGCTATATAACTTTCCTTTGGGATCGGTTAATTGAATGCGATCGCCAGCTCCGAAATACCCAAGATTAGACACGGGAACATCTTAGGCGAATTTATTGCCGTAGGTGCGAGTATCTTCAGCCAGGTGAGTAACCCTGAAAATTTGCGCTTATCGCCCAGTGCTGTGAGTGAGTATGAAAACTGTCCACAACAGTATAAGTATCGCAAGATTGATAAGTTGCCTGAACCGCCATCGCTAGATGCTGAACGTGGCACTTTGATCCACACAATTTTGCAGGATTTATTTGAGATACCTGCGAAGGGTCGCACTCCTGAGGCTGCGATTGATCTGCTTCCTTCTCGTTGGAGCGCCCAACTTGCAGGAAAACCAGCCCTTTTAGAAATGGTTACAAATGAAAAGGAATGGCTAGACCGAGCTTCAGCACTGATCACAACCTACTTTTCTCTTGAGAATCCAACTTCCTTTGAAGCAACCCATCGTGAGATGCATTTGGAAAATGATTTTGATTCCAATGTCTACTTACACGGATATGTTGATCGTTTAGATGTTGCCCCAACTGGTGAGGTTCGAATTGTTGATTACAAAACGGGAAAAGCTCCAAAGCCAGGTTGGGAAGAAAAAGCGCTCTTTCAATTGCGTGTATATGCCTTGCTTTACTGGAAAAACACTGGAGTTCTCCCCCGACTTTTGCAGTTGATCTACTTGGGTGATGGTAAGTTGATTAAAAGCAATCCAACCATGAACGATATTGAAAGTGTAGAAAAAGTTTTGCGTCGAGTCGCAAAAGACATATTTATCTCGATAGAAAAGGATTATTGGCCGCCAAAGCCGTCTCGTTTATGTGATTGGTGCTACTTCAAAATCATATGCCCTGCACACGTTGGTTAAATTGCGATTGAGAAGTCTTGATAAAGTTCAGATAGTTTGGAAAATGAAATCTGAGACAGAGAATCTATTACGCGAACACGTTGCGACTCTTCGATCGAAACTAAGTGCGGAACTGCAATCAAAAATGCACCGCTAGAAGTTGCTGCCTTCATGCCCGTCAAAGAATCCTCAAATATTAGACAGTTTGAGATTTCACTATTACTCATTTTTGCTGCCTTGAGATAGCAATCTGGATTGGGTTTAGT
>JAHEEQ010000105.1 GCA_024640585.1 Micrococcales bacterium | reverse complement strand
CTAGCTGACATAAGGACCCGAATCCATAAAGCCTGTGAAGATGCGAATCGCAATCCAGAAGAAGTCACACTCATAGCGGTATCCAAAACTTGGCCTGCATCCGATATTCGATTGCTGCACGGACTTGGACTGAAAGATTTTGGCGAAAGTCGAGATCAAGAAGCCTTAACAAAAGTCAATGAATTATCTGACCTACCTATTACTTGGCATTTCATTGGCCAGGTTCAGTCAAATAAGTTGAATCACATTGCCAAATACGCTGACGTTGTACATGCACTAGATCGAGAAAAAGTAATAACCGGCCTAAATGCTGCCTTGGCCAAAGAAAATCGCCACATCACGGCTCTATTGCAAATTTCCCTCGATGGCGATGTTTCACGCGGCGGGGTAGGAATTCAAGATGCAACGAGGCTTGCAGACCTTATTGCGAGCTCAAATCGCCTAGATTTTGGTGGGGTTATGGCGGTTGCACCTTTAAATATGGACCCGAATTCAGCATTTGCGTCTCTTAAGCAAATTTCAGACCAAATCCAAGAGCAGCACTCAAGCGCCAAAATCATCTCTGCAGGCATGTCTGAAGATGCTGAGATAGCCATTAAAAATGGCGCGACACACCTGCGAATTGGCTCTGCCTTACTCGGGAATCGTGAGTAATTCAGGTAATTTTGCCCCTAATTAGGCGTGCTTCCCCAAAGCGCTCAATTCTTGAAAGGTATAAGAGATGTCCGCTATTCGCAAAATTGGCAACTTCCTAGGTCTAACCGACGAAGATTACGTATACGAAGATGAAGCAATCGTCGAACCAGTAGCGCCAGTGCGCGATCGACGAGCAGAACGCGAAGAACGCGCAAGCCGCCGCGAACGCCGCGGAGACGTTGTTGCTATCAACGAATCAGTTGAAATCGCACCAGTTGTGGTCGCACGCAATGTGAATCTTGCGCCAGAGAATTTCAATGACGCACGCCAAATTGGTGAAGAGTTCCGCAGCGGTGCAACCGTCACTGTAAATCTGCAGTCCCTCGACCACGAAACTTCTCGTCGCATGGTGGACTACATGTCCGGTCTTGTTCACGGCATTGATGGCAAGCTAACCAAGATTGCGATGAACGTCTTCATGCTTGCACCTCGCAACGTTGAAGTTCGCGATGTCGCTGGTCTTGAAGTCAAGAACGACGGATTCTTCAACCACAGCTAATGCGAATTCTTTCAACTCTTATTGAGTTTTATATCTATGTCCTCATAGGTCGACTTATTCTCGATTATGTCTTGCAATTCTCGCGGAGTTTCTCTCCGCGAGGGCTCATGGCAGTTCTTTTTGAATTTGTGTATGCGCTAACCGATCCACCACTTAAGTGGCTGCGCAAATTTGTGCCGCCGCTGAGAATTGGAAATGTAGCTCTTGATTTAAGTTTTGTCGTACTAATTCTTGGACTGAACGTTCTGCAAGCTTTAGTTCGCTAAAACTTATGCAACTTTGAAAGTTAGTTTCAAGCCAATTTCATTTTCAGGCAATGAAAATTCAAGTGCACTAGCAGATTCACTGAAACTGGTAGCCAAAACTTCACTTGCCACACTTTCGCTATGTGCCCGCATTGCATCTGCGGTTTCAGTGTTATCTGAATTCCAGTTGATACTGATTCGATCGCCAATTGCAAGGCCGGAGGTTTTGCGAGCTTCTTGAATTAGTCGTATAGCTTCGCGGCTTAGTCCTAGCAACTTTAATTCTGGCGTTAGTGTTAAATCGAGTGCAACTGACGCGCCACTTTCGCTCATCACTGCCCAACCTTCGCGTGGAGTTTCGGTGATGATGACATCTTCGTCAGTTAATTCAACTTCTCCGACTTCAGCTACGTTTATCTTTGCAACTCCATGGCTACGCAAGTCGCTGGCAAGATTTGCTGCATCGGCTGATGCGACTGCGCTTGCCACTATTTGAGTTTGGCCACCATAGCGTTTTCCAAGATTTCTGAAGTTGGCCTTGATGCTGACGTCTACAAGTTCGCTTCCGCCACTCAAGCTTTCAACAGATTGCACATTCAATTCAGCTGCAACTTGTTCTTTAAGTTCTGCATCTAGGTCATTCCAGTCGCTTGCACCTATTAGCGCCCGACCAAGTGGTTGACGGGTTTTAACTTTTGCTTCCGCGCGAGCACCACGACCAAGTTCGACAAGGCTTCGAACCAATTCCATATGTCCTGAGAGAGTTTCGTCGATCAATTTGGCATCAACACTTGGCCAAGCATTGAGGTGGACTGACTCCACTTTCTCGGTTTCGGTAAATAAGTCCTGCCAAACTCTTTCAGTTACGAAAGGAGTGAATGGAGCCATCACCAAAGTAAGAGTGCGAATTGCTTCATGCAAAGTAGAGAGTGCTGAATTGTCGCCATCCCAAAACCGGCGACGTGAACGACGTACATACCAGTTTGAAAGATTGTCAACGAAATCTGCAATCAATCGACCAGCTCGCTGGGTGTCGAATTCATTCAATGCCGCATCCACATCGCGGGCAAGTTTGTGGGTTTCGGAAACCAGCCATCGATCTAGCAGCGGGCGAGTCTCCACACTTGGTGCGGTCGATGCGTCATACGTCCAGTTTGATTCGCGTGCATATAGAGCTTGAAATGAAACTGTTGCCCAGTATGTAAGCAAAGTTTTGCGAACCACTTCAGCAATTGTGTTGTGACCAACACGGCGAGATTGCCATGGCGAACCGCCTGCCAACATAAACCAGCGAACCGCATCCGCACCATGTTCATCCATCAAAGGAACTGGTTCCAGAATATTTCCTAGATGCTTCGACATCTTCACGCCGTTTTCATCCAAGATGTGACCCAAGCAAACTACATTCTCGTAAGACGTTTGATCGAAAACCAGCGTTCCGATTGCCATCAATGTGTAGAACCAGCCGCGAGTTTGGTCGATCGCTTCACAGATGAAATCTGCTGGATAAACATCTTCGAAATTTACTGACTTGTTGTGGGGATATCCCCACTGCGCAAACGGCATCGCACCTGAGTCGTACCAGCAGTCGATAACTTCTGGAACGCGAGTTGCAACTGAATTACATTCTGGGCAAGCAAATGTGATGTCATCAACAAATGGTCGGTGTGGATCGGATTTAGACACATCTTTGCCACTTAAAGTTGAAAGTTCTGCTAATGAACCAACACAAGTTAGGTGATTACTTTCGCAACGCCAGATTGGAAGTGGTGTTCCCCAAAAGCGATTGCGGGAAAGTGCCCAGTCGACATTGTTATTGAGCCAATCTCCGTAACGTCCCCATTTGATGGTTTCTGGATACCAATTAGTTTTGGTGTTTTCGCGAATCAACGCATCCTTGATTGCAGTGGTGCGGATATACCAAGAAGGTTGGGCGTAATAAATCAAAGCAGTGTGGCAGCGCCAGCAGTGTGGGTAGGAGTGGGAATACGGTTCATGTTTGAAAAGTAGACCGTTCTTTTCAAGAATTTTCACCAATTGCTTGTCAGCAGTCTTGAAGAAAACTCCGCCAACTTCAGGCACATTCGCTTCAAAAGTTCCATCTGGCAAGACTGGATTAATTACCGGCAATCCATAACCGCGACAGGTTGCAAGGTCCTCGGCGCCAAATGCAGGTGCTTGATGCACAATTCCAGTTCCATCTTCGATAGTTACATAGGAAGCTAGCAGTACTGAATTTACCGGAGCAGTTGTTTCTGGAAATTCAATCCAATCAAATGGTCGGGAATAGAAAACCCCTTCAAGGTCTTTACCTTTTATGGTTTCTAAAACTTTGCTTTCATCGCCAAGCACTCGCGCGCGCAAGGCTTCTGCCAAAATGTATTTCGCACCAGATTCATCTTCTGCAACCACATAATCAACATCCGCATTCACTGCCGCCGCTGTGTTTGAAACTAATGTCCATGGGGTAGTAGTCCAAACTAGAAGAGAAACCCCTGGATATTTGTCCGCCAAATCTTTTGAGGTAACTGGGAAACGAACATAAACAGATGCATCAACCACATCTTCATAACCCTGTGCAAGTTCGTGATCTGATAGTCCAGTTCCACAACGTGGGCAATATGGTGACACGCGATGGTCTTGCACCAACAAACCTTTATTGAAGATTTGTTGCAAACTC
Source organism: Micrococcales bacterium (assembly GCA_024640585.1). Next base: position 898 of record JAHEEQ010000105.1, on the reverse strand, counting down.
CACCAAACGGATTCAACGTAGTCTGAATTCATAGTCCAATAGGCTTCATCAAAATCCACCCAGTACGCCATGCGTTTGGTCATTGTGGTGAATTCATCTACGTGACGTAAAACTGATTCGCGACATTTTGCGTTGAACTTTTCGACGCCGTAATTTTCGATGTCGCCTTTGCCGCTAAAACCTAATTCTTTTTCCACCGCCAACTCGACCGGCAAACCGTGGCAATCCCAGCCCGCTTTACGCGGAACGTGGTAACCCTTCATTGTGCGATAGCGCGGGAACACATCTTTAAATACACGAGCCTCAACGTGGTGAGTTCCTGGAGTGCCGTTTGCAGTCGGCGGGCCTTCGTAAAACACCCATGGCTCGCCATTCTTGGTGGCTTCGAGAGACTTGTTGAAAATGTCTTGTTTCGCCCAAAAATCAAGAATCTCATGTTCCATCTTCGGAAGGTCGATTCGGGGCGGCACTGCGCGGTACATCTTCACACCTTTTTAGCTCAAATGAATAAGAGCGAAGGATACCCGCCACTCTCAGGGCTAAAGCCGTCCAGCCTCACGTACAGACTGCAAAAACGCCTGTAGTTCTGGCGTAGTTGGAGACTCGATAACCTGCTCAGGAGAACCCAGTTCGAGCATGACACCATTACATAGGTAGCCCACCTGGTCGGCCACTCGTTTGGCAAAGCCCATTTCGTGAGTCGCCACCACCATCGTCATACCTTCATTCTTGAGCTCTGCAACCAAAGACAGCACCTCAGCCACGAGAACCGGGTCTAGTGCACTAGTTACTTCGTCAAGCAAGAGGATTCTCGGATTTGTAGCAATCGCACGCAAAACTGCAACTCTTTGTTGCTGACCTCCTGACAATCGATCTGGAAAAGCGGTGGCTTTACCTG
>JAHEEQ010000102.1 GCA_024640585.1 Micrococcales bacterium | reverse complement strand
CAAATACAAACCATCAAGTTTTGGAATAACCTTGACCCCTCGGACTAACTTCTAATTCAGTGGTACGGCTAGTGGGGGCAGGTCACCTGCAACATCTTTGTAGATGAGTTTCTCATTATGTGGCTCATCATCTTGTATGCGAATTTTGGAAGTAGGAGCTGATGGGTAGCGTCGCTGGCGAATTACTTGAGTCAAAATGTTAACGTTCATTGCGGTTCTCCTTTAGGTTTTCATGTTGTTCACTTACACCGTTTACAAGTAATACAGTTCCAAAAAACAGAAGTGACATGCAAATCCACAAGGTCCCATCAGATATGGATTTGCCTAAGGTCATGACTAGCGAGGATAAAAATATCAACAGGCTGTTCACTACTAAGACAGCGCCCCAAATCTGATTGTGATTAATTGTCAACTTGCTGTTTTTCATGATGCAAGCGTAGACAAAAAATTATCTTTTTGTAATTCGTTAACTGACGTATGGGGTAGCCCGTACTTTAAACACCGTACGGTGTGTAACGAATTTGAAAGTGAACCAAAGTTCGCTAGATTTGCAGCATGAAAAATTCAAAAGTTAAAGCGATTGATGAGGCACGTACTTGGGGGTGTTCATTAATACTCAGTGGGGCACTAGCAATCTTGGTTGTTGCCACATCAACAAATGATTGGACCGACTCCGTCTTTGTTATTTGGATAGGAATAGCAGTGATTTGGGCAGGTTGGTGCCTATGTCGGTTTTCAGATAAGCCTAGCGATCAGAGTCCTGATTTTTAGGAGTAATTGCCTGTGACTATGAAAAGCAAATCCGAAGATGGGGCATTTCCAAAGTCCCTTGACGATGACAAGCGACTCTATTACCGAGATGTTGCTGGTTTCTTGGTGTTCGTTGCAGTCGTGGTCATCGCATACTATGTTGCAGTGAGCCTTCGGTAAGGGCTTTGATAGGGATGCATGAATAAATTTACGAGAGCACTTTTTTTCAGTTTGGTACTAATTGCAGTTGATAAGCTTAGCTACATCCATCCAATAGGCGACCTAAATATCACGCCTTGGAATCCTCCGGCCGCGCTAGATGTTCTGTTTCTCTATTGGGCAGGTGCTGCATGGATGGCGTGGTTGTACATCACGCTTGGATTTTCCGATGTTCTGGTTCGTGATATTTCGTTCTTCACTCCAGCTGTAGTGCTTGGTAATGCTGTTCTAGTTGCTTGCTATGCAAGCATTGCATTTAGTTTCAGATACCTTCTGAAAAAGCGTTCACAAATTCACGAGAGAAATCAGCTCTTAAAGTTAGGTTTGGTGCTCGTAATCGGTGCTGGAACAACTGCTCTTGTTTACGTGTTTACACAATCACTGATTGGGGGCATACCCAAGGAAAGTGTTTGGGAGGCTATCCACAGATTCTTTATCGGCGATTTACTTGGGTTCTTTGTTGTCCTGCCCTTGATTTTTGTTGCGACAAACAAACGTAGAAAATCTCAGTATGTGGAGATGTTTAGCAGTTGGATGTTCTGGTTTTTGATCGCCATGCTGGTGGGGTGTCTTTGGTTCATCTTTAGCATGCCAATTGAAAGTCAGATGAATTATTTCTTTACATTGTTCTTTGTATTGAGTTTGATAGCTGCTACGTATTCACTTCCTGGGGCAACGTTTGCTGCTGCATTAGTTCAATTGCCCTTGGTTTTTTCAACAAGTGGTTTGGGCGCTTCTCCATCGGTACTGATGGATTTACAGATCGTCATGTTGACCCTGTCACTAACTGGATTAATCATTGGCATGGTCGTCGATGAACGAATGCAGGCAGATCAAAATTTACGAGATAGCCTGCAACTGATTGCTGCTGGAGAGTTGGCTGGATCTTTGGCACATGAACTACACCAACCCATGAGTGCGCTTAGTGCTTATTCTGAGTCAGCCATGATGCTCTTATCAGATGCAGATCATGATCCTAAGAAGTTACAAAAAGCAAAAGACATTTTGAAGAAAGTTGTGTCCGAAACGATCAGAGCTAGTGAAATCGTTCGTGGATTGAGAAGCTACTTCATCGGTGGAGCTTCAAATTTGCAGCATGCTTCAGCCACAAAAATTATTGATGACTGTGTTGGGCGTTTGCATGAGATTTTTCTTAACGCTGGCGTAAAAATTGTTAGTACCTACGATCACACAAATGACTCTTTACTGGTAGATGTAGTCCAGATTAACACTGCTATCGGAAATTTGTTGAAAAATGCAATAGATGCATCAAAAGTTGGAATGCTTGTAACAATCAGAGTTTCCGATATGGACGGGCATTTGCTAAGCATTCAAGTTCGAGACGAAGGCCAACCGTTAGCTGAGGAAATGGTTGAGCAAGTTTTTCGACCTTTTCATACTCAAAAAAAAGATGGGCTTGGATTGGGCCTTTCTGTAAGTAAATCACTGGTTGAAAATAACGGCGGAGTTCTAAGGTATGTCGATACTCCGTTCAAATGTTTTGAAATAATTTTGCCTTCTGGAAAAGAATTGTCATGACTGTTGATGGCTTGGTATGTATTGTTGACGACGATCTCGAAGTTCGAGACTCTATGTCGTTGATGCTTGGATTGAAGGGGTTCGATTGCAGAACTTATGCAAGTGGAATGGCTTTTCTAAGTGCACCACCATCTAGGCCTTGCTGTATTGTTTTAGATCTCAAAATGGGAGAGATGGATGGTCTAACTCTCCAAGAAAAAATAAAAGTAAAGAATCTACCGGTCGAAATCGTATTCTTAACAGCATTTGCTGATGTAGAAGTGATGCGATCAGCCTTTCTTAATTCTGCCGTTGATTTTCTTGAGAAGCCTGTCGTAATGGATCAAATGCTTAATGCACTCGATAAAGCATTCTCTAGGTTGAAGGCAAAAGAAGATAGCCGTTCAGTTGATTTGTTACAAGAAACATTGACTCCAAGAGAAAAAGAGGTTTTTGGTGTCATTTCGCAAGGTCTTACGCATCGTGAGATTGGCGATATGCTCGGAATTAGTCCTCGTACTGTCGAGGTCCATAAGGGGCGAATTATGGAAAAACTTGGTGTGAAAACGATGGCCGAGTTGATTAAAAAGTCTCTAAAAAACGAAGAGCGCTAATTCTTGTACGGGCATGACCGTACGCATTGCAACGGATTTCATGTTGCCCAAAATTTCCTACAGTAAACCTATAACTTGTAGGTTTACTATGACGGCGCCACATCATCAATACTTTGATTTCTTAATTGCCAAGTCTTCGCAGACTTTGTTGCAAAGGCTCGATCCTGCTTCAGAAAAATTCCTTGAACTCATAGCCCTAGAAAATTTCAAAGGCAGTAATCTAACAATGATGAGAGCTTTAGGTTTTGCTAAGAATCTCGCTCTTAGTCCATCTACTTTAGCGAAGCGTATAAGGCTACTTCAACAGATGAACCTGATTGAAATACATGTAGATGATGCGGATCGTCGAATCAAAACTTTGTATCCAACTAAAAAAACATCCAGCTATTTCAGCTTGCTATCAGAGCAAATCGTGAAAGCAAATTTAGGCAACTCAAAATTTTCTTAGCGATAAAGATAGATCAATTTTGGTTTGTTTGAATCAGTTGCTCACGCAATGATGTCGGTTAAACCGACAAGTTAATGTTAGGGCTTGAAAAGGGTCCTGTAACTCTAAATTTCTGCGCTGCGAAAAATTCTAGTGAAGTACTTACGCTTTTGGGGTGGTGATTTTTACTCACCCCCCCCCGCCGTGGCTTTACAAATCTAGTCGCTGAAGAATTCCTGCCCGAGTTTCATTTTTAGCAATACGTTTCAATTGATGTTCGGCAGTTGATAGGTCGCCCCACATGCGTGAATCAAAAAACCGTTCAAGCTGTTCATCTCTGAATGGATGTTCGCCAGTGTGTGCTTCAATGAAGTTACTCACCTGACAGTAGGTTTCTTTAGCTGCACGAATGAAGTATTCAAAATTTTTTGCTTTATCAATGGTGTGATTGACTCGAAGAATTGCTGCCGCATGCTCAGCTGAGTCAATCCAGTAGATTTTGCGAAAGTAGTTGCCTGTGGCAATGGTTAAGAAGTAACCGACTTTCTTGCCTGTAAAGACAACGGCATGATCTTTGGCACTCCATTTGCCACCTAGGCAACGGTGTATGCCTTTTATGGCCTCCACTCGTTCTTCCATACTTTTGTTAGCTTTACTAACGCCTTGGATGTAAATGGGTGCTTTGCTGGATGTCCACCCTTGGACTGTAGCCAGCGGTGGCATCTCATACTCTTCATCAATTAGTACGTAGGCTTGTGGATACCGCATGGCTAGCTCCTCAAGTTCGCAACTTTAGACACAGCTGAATGGCCTGCACGCTTCGCTTGGTTTGCTCCCATGACAACGTCGGAAAAGATAGAGCGTGCTGAGCCGCGTCCAGCTGTAACTACTTGGTCAAGTACAGCATCAGTAGGAGGCGTTAGGTTTGCGTTTGTGTAAACACGGCGCAGGATTGGCCGCCAGTTGACTGCTGGTGGCACATTCATATCAATGATTACGCTGCGGTTTTGTATCCCTCCATCAATCTGGTCAAGGTTGTTGGTTGTCATGATGAAGATGACGTTTGGCTTATTCATGACTGCTTTGAATCCAGCCTGCGCAGCATCAGTCAAGTTGTCCACTTCATCCATGACGACAAAGTGATTGCTGGAATTGTTTAGAGATATCAACTGTGTTCGATTTTGGATTTGCTGCGTAAGCTGTGCGCCGTTCTGACCTTGAGCACAGGCGTAGTAGTCAACGTATGGTTCAGTGGTGTCCACTATCAATCCTGTTGGATTGTTGTGAGCGTTTGGGTCACTTAGCGCCGTATCAATCAGTCCAGGTAATAAATTGGCTAATGTGGTTTTACCTGTGCCGTAAAGCCCATACAAGATGATTCCACATATGCCGTTGTCAGGGAACGGTAGCGTCAAATCCAAAATACTCTCCAGCTTGTATCTGCTGTTTGGTTGCAAGGCAAAGTCATCAAGGCAGACTGGAGCTGGGACTTTGACAGC
>JAHEEQ010000100.1 GCA_024640585.1 Micrococcales bacterium | reverse complement strand
GACCCTGTTGGCGAGCTATATGTAGTGGGAACTCATCCAGATCACTCCGGCAAAGGTATTGCGCGAGCGTTGTCCGTTGAGGCCATTAATTACCTTGTAAATAAAGGACTTAAGCACGCGATCTTGTATGTAGATGCAGACAATGACAAAGGACTGAAGCTGTACGACTCGTTAGGGTTTAACTAGCGGTTCATAAACTGCTTTGAAACTGCCTTTGCCAAAATCGGAGCGGCTTCAGCCCATGTAATTCCATAAACCTTTGTAAAGGCCTCTTCGAATGTAGCACCGTTGGAAACCTGCACAATTAATTCCATTGGTGAATCAATTCCTTTTAATGCGACAAGACTTTCAATTGTGAAATAACCGATTGTGTACACATACCCAAACATTTCGGCGTTGTACTTACCTGGCATTAATGATGCATAGAAACGCTCAATATTTTCTGGTTCAAAACTCTTTATTTCCGAATTTGGATAAGTGATTAACCAATCTTTGCGATTCTTTTGATACTCATCAAGAGTCTTAGCAGAACCTGTAATTCCTGCAATGTGTGCATGGCCTTCAATGAACCAATTTGGTAGGTAACCAAAGTTTCGATCATCTTTTTGCTTTCCAATAAACTGCATTGCTTGGGCAATGTGTGTGTACTCATGTATCTCTAGGCCTCCACCAGTGTGGTAGGTATCAGTTTGTCCGCCAGGTTCCACAACACCATATTGAGAAAAACCAACGGTGTTAGATGCCTTTCCTGCGCTTGCTCCGTTACAACGCGCTAGCGATGTACATGATCCATCAATTTCTTGGACCCGATTCGGTTGATTCAGCTCTGTAAGTTTAGCTTTAGCCCAATCTTTATCCTGGAAACGGTAATAGACGGCAAAGAAACTTTGAGGTTGATTGAAACCAGCAAATAGTCGAGTTGCATTCTCGAAAATCTCTTTGACATTTGAGTTTGGCACAATTGTGTTTGGACCTGCATAAATGTCTTGTCGTACCGGAACTGCAGTCGATTTTCTAATTTTTTCGTTTGCAGAGTTCCATGCCGCAATTCCCGCGCCCTCGGAATTTCCATATAACTCTTCAAAAGTCTTTGGAATAATGATTGGGGATGGAGTTTGAGTAGGTGTTGGTGTAGGTGTTGGTGTAGGTGTTGGTGTTGGTGTAGGTGTTGGTGTAGGTGTTGGTGTAGGTGTTGGTGTTGGCTTCGGAGTAGTTGCAGATACACCTTTGTTCCACACAAGTTTTTTTCCACTCTTTATGCAGGTGTATTTCTTGCCAGCTACTGTTGATGTTGCGCCAACTTTGGAGCATGCCGCACCAGCTTTGACAGCTGCTGATGCAGAAATCGGGGCAATGAAGAGAATGGCGCTGATTATTGCGCTCAAGATCTTCTTCATTAATACCTAACTTATTTTTTCTTATACCCTGTTGGGCATTTTGGATTTACCCCAGTGATCTTTTTCGTAATTTTTCCTTTAATGCAGGTGATGGTTGTTTTCTTTGCGATTGGTTTATTTGTAGCAGCCACCGTGGCTGAAGGCGTTGGGGTCGGAGTTAGAGTTGCAACCGGGGTTGGTGTCGGTGTTGCGGTAGCAACTGGCGTTGGTGTCGGAGTTGGTGTCGCAACCGCTTCTTTCCAACTCAATGTTGCACGCTTTAATACATAATTTCGATCAACTCGCATTCCTGGCTCTGCCGACACATAATAAATACGCCAAGTGTTACTTCCCGTTTCATATCCAGTTGGATCTAATGCTGATTCGCTTGCTGAAGAGATTGGCGATGGCGACACATCCCACGTTAAACCATCTTTTGAAGTAGCCATGTATAAAAACTGAGTTCCTGCACCCGGGCCAGTTGATGCAATCATGACCCAGTCCCCATCTTTTGCTCTCAAAATATCGGTATCGACATAACCTCCGGTTAGTCGGGTCCCAGCGTCTCTGACAAAAGTAGTTGCCGATGCGTCGGTAGAAGTTGCTGAAACTATTGACTCTGGCAATCCCGGTTTTCCTGTCGCTTGATCAGCTAAAACCCAATACACACGCACTCTTCCATCGGGAAGCACAATCGAATCAGGCACACCCCATGCCATTTCATTTTGAGAAACGCTCGAGCCAGCAACATTTAATTCAGAAACGGCTCCATGCGCCAAAGTATTTCCGGTAATAGTTGCAAACTTAATTTTCTTACCGCTTGGACCCATTTCAACAAAAAATACTTTTCGAGTTCCATCATTAAGTGTTACGACAGTTGCATCTGAACCGAATCGTGATGCAAGTGTTTGACGTGTACAAGTTCCGGATTCAGTACAGTCAACAATCATTATTGGATCTGGCAGTGCATCTGGAGATGCGAACCAAATTCGATCTAAACCTGTCGAGGTTTTTTCTACGTAAGGGCTGACGCCTTTGAGATTGAGGTTTACAGATTCGGTGGACAAGTTCCATGTTCCACCACTTAGTTCGGCTACTGCAGAATTTACTAGGACATTAGTAGCAAGAAGCAAAGCGCAAACAACTGTAACAACTCTTCTCATTCAGAAAGTGTCCCTTAGTCAATTAACTCAGTCAATGACCTCTAGGAGACCAGTTCCGCGCACATCGTATGAAATGCCTTGGTATGGGCATCCACATCGGCCGCTGTTGTATCTGGGCACATCAAAGCCATGTTGTGGAACGGCGTAATCAAGAAGCCATCATTGAGCATTCGCAAGTGAATGTACTGCTCTAGCTCGAAATCTCCAGCGTTATTAGCATCGGCACCTGTTACCGGAGCGACCTTGCCAAACATATATTCGCCTCGCGCACCTAAACGATTACAGGTCCACGGCAAATCAAACTCATCGATCGCAGCATCCACACCATCTGACCAACGAGTTCCTAAATCAATCATGCGATCAAAGTTTTCTTGAGTTAAAACTTGCGTCAAGGTCGCACGCATTGAAGCCAATGACAACGCATTTCCCGCCAATGTTCCGCCGACTCCACCGGTATCGATGATTTCTAATTCGACCATTGATTTAATTGTGTCTGCGATCGCCTGTGTCATTCCAAATGTTCCCGTTGGAATTCCGCCACCGATTGCTTTTCCAATAGTTAGAAAATCTGGCTTTAATCCGCGATCCGCTGTCATTCCACCAGGGCCAACAGAGATCGTGTGGGTTTCATCAATGATCAAAATAGTGCCGTACTTCTTTGCCAGCTCTTGCACCGCTTCTAAATAACCAGCTTCTGGCAAAACAATTCCCACATTTGTCATCGCCGGCTCCATCAAGATCGCAGCCACATCACCATGTGCCAAAGCCTTTTCCATGCCAGCAATATCGTTAAACTCAACAACTCGAGTTGTTTGATCAAGTGCAACAGGAGCACCGATATTTCCTTCGCGGGCCACTGTATTTCCAGCAGAATCCAAAGTTGCAAAGGTCTCATCAACTGATCCGTGATAGCAGCGATCAATAACAACAATCTTTGATCGGCCTGTAATTAAACGGCTATAGCGAATGACGTGACGGTTAGCATCAGTTGCTGACACTGTAAATTGCCATAGCGGTAATCCAAATCGGCGGGCCAGCTCGCCAGAGACAATTGCTGCATCTGCAGTTGGCAACATCGCGGTAATTCCCTTACCTGCTTGCTCGCGAATCGCAGCAACTGTTGCATCAGGTGAGTGACCTGTCATCGAACCGGTATCACCTAAACAAAAATCAATGTAGGTATTGCCATCAACATCCGTGAATCGCGCACCTTTAGCTTCTTGCACAAATATCGGATACGCCCCAGGCCACTTTGCCATCCATGACATTGGAACTCCGCCAGGCATATTTTTCTGGCCGGCCTTAAACATCTCACCCGACTTTGGATGTAGAGCTAAAAAGCGTTGATCTTCGATTTTTCGTAGCTGCGCTAAACGGTCGCGATTAATCATGCGACCATTCTATCTTTGCGACGCCTTTATTTATTCAAGTGATTCAAAAACAAATAAGGCTTCGATGTAGTTCTCGCCACTAATTCCTAAATTTTGCGCATCAGGTGGCGCGGTTTGTGGCTCAATACAAACACCTTCGGAGTCTTCAGAGTAAACAACCCACCACGGCGCATCGCACTCGATAGAAATGCGGGCAACATCCTCCCAAACCACAGCGGGGGTGCCTTTGATACCGGTAAAGGCATCATCCCAAGGCGGCGGAGTTGGCGCGCTGCGCTTTCCAGTTGGAATTCCATCGCTGCCACGGATCAACATTTCAGTTGCATCAAACTCGATTTCAGCGCTGCCACCGCGTTCTAAATCCCGTGCAAACCATGGATGAAAACCAAGCCAGGCAGGTAGTTCGCAACCATTTGCATCGTATTCAAGTGACCAGCGAATCGCATCATCGAGAACTTCAACTCTTTGTTCAACTGTTGCATCACCGTACGGTGATGGCAGATGTAATAGTGATCGCCCTGGACCGATCTCTTGCCACGATGAAATTAATCCAAAGCCGTGCAACGCATGTGGTGGATCAATAGTTGCAGGAAGTTGAATCTGATCGCCCGCTGCATTTGTAATTAAACCCTCTTTAATGCGCCCTGCCCACGGTGCCATGGAGTACCAACCCGATGTATGAACCTGTCCGCGAAATGGAACTGCGAACTCCATTTCGCGCCATTTCAACGAAGTTATGCGCGCACCACTGTCATCATCGATTGCAATTTGAAACTCGGCATCATCAATAAATTGCATTATTCGCCCAACGCTTCTTTGAGTTCATGCAAACGTGGAGGTTGCGCACCAGCACGCGAAACTGTAATTCCAGCAGCAACAGCTGCGCGATGTAAAACAGATTTCAATGTTTCACCATCTAAACCATAAACGGTGTAATTAAGAATTCCTTCAACCAGGATCGCACCAACTGTGTCACCGGCACCAACAGTGTCGACGACAGAAACCTTTGCACCATCAACCTCTTGTGATCCACTTTCGGTGTAACCAATAATTCCATTGGCGCCTCGTGTAACAACAACCAAAGTTGTTCCGCCGGAAA
>JAHEEQ010000063.1:11618-24409 GCA_024640585.1 Micrococcales bacterium | reverse complement strand
CATCCGCAGCATGCACACCGATTCCAACATCGGCTGGGGTTACTTTTTTCATTGTAACTTGACCCTTATTGACAACCCAGAGTTGGTTTGGTGCGTGAATTGAGAATTCATCGAGGCCGTCGTCGCCCAAAATGACAATCGCACTAGTTTGACGTTCAGCTAAAACTTGTGAAATCAGATTACCGATTTCAAGACTTGGAACACCAACTATCTGAGCTTGTGGTTTTGCAGGGTTCGCAAGTGGACCAATCACATTGAAAAAAGTTCTAATACCAAGTGATTTGCGCACCGGGCCTGCAAATCTTAAAGCTGGATGAAATTCTGGAGCAAAGAAAAAAGTAATTCCCACTTCATTCGCGATTTCACTAACTCTTGCAATTTCTGGATTAAGTTTGACACCAAGAATTTCTAAAACGTCAGCAGAACCGCATTTGCTAGAAGCAGCCCGATTTCCATGTTTCACAACTGTGGTTCCACTAGCCGCTACTACCACACTAGCCATCGTAGAAATATTTACTGTATGTGCGCCATCTCCACCTGTGCCACAAGTATCGACAGAAATCCCTGAAACACTAGCTGGATTTGCAAACTCCAACATAACTTCTATAAAGGTTTTAATATCTTTTGGCGTCTCACCTTTTGCGCGCATGGCTATCAAAAAAGCTGAAATTTGCGATGGTTCTGCTGATCCACTAAGGATCTCGTTCATTGCCCAACGAGCTTTTTCAGATGACAAGTTCTTGTCAACGATGATTTCGTTTAGAACTTCTGCCCAAGTTGACATTAGGAAGTTATTGCTAGGCGACGTCGTATTAGCGTCGCAACGGTTTCTGATAAAACCACCGGATCAATTGGATGTGGTACGGCAGCTTCTGCACGTGACCAAGTTGCAAGCCAACCATCTGCTGGGCGACCAGTTAAAACCAAGACCGGCGGGCAGTTGAATATTTCGTCTTTTAGTTGACGGCAAATTCCCAATCCGCCTGCTGGTGCTGCTTCGCCGTCCAGAATTGCCAAATCGATTGTTCCACTGTCCATTTGCCGAATGACAACAGGTTCTGTTGCGCACTCAACAAAGTCAATTCTTGGAAGTTCTGGAGCTGGGCGCGAACCCAAAGCTAACTTCACTGCTTCGCGTACGGATGCATCGTCGCTATAAATCAAGACATTCAAATTCTTATCGCTCACGGTCTTAGCCTACTTCCCCGTCTCTGTTGCGCAGAGCGTCTTGGCGGTCAAGTTCCCGGTCGATTCGCACTGCTTCACGGTCTGATGCTTTCGACCACTGGATCATCAAGGTCAAAAACATTACGAGACCCACCACATCTCCAGTAGCCCAGAGCAATCCGCCTGCAATCTGCTGGTCTTGAGCAATTGTCGGTCCCCAATCGCGAATCACTGTTGAGTAAAAACTTTGGGCAATTGGGGTTTGAGTGTTCATCAAGGTAACGCCAAGGAACGCGTGAAATGGAAGGGTTACAAATACCGCAAACATGCGGATTGGAAAACCCATTCTTGGCATCGGATCGATTCCAATGAGTGACCAAATCCAAATCGAACCAACTACGACAAAATGGAGATGGTTGAAATTGTGTAACAAAGGATTGGTCAAAGTATTTTCGTAGTAACTTGTAAAGTACAAGAACCATGGATTGAGAATGTATAACAATCCAGCTACCAGCGGAAATGAAATTACTTTTACATACCAAGAATTTAAAACCCTCAAAAGCAAACTCCGTAGCGCTGGTCTAAATGTGCGAAGCGCAAGGGTCATCGGAGCACCAAGTGCCAAAAAGACTGGGGCGAGCATTGAAAGCAGCATGTGCTGCACCATGTGGGTAGTGAGCAAAACTGTGTCTAGACGTGCAAGCGGACCTTGTGTGGAAATAAATATTGTGCCAAGTCCACCAAATATAAAAAATAATGTTCGATTAATCGGCCACTTATCACCGCGTCTATTTAATGTGCGCACAGACACTAAGTACCAAATACCAACTGCCAAAACAGCTACCGCCGGCAATATTTCAAGAGGCAGCCAATCTCCCAAACTTGGTTCGAGGACCTCTACCTCTGCACCGGCGCCATGAAGAGGCAAATTCAGCAAATTTTGAGAAAAAACCACGCAAAAAGCCTACTTTGAATGTCCATGAACCGAGAGTGCTAAAAATGTGACCCAGCACACCCGTAAATACTCTAAAAATCGGACTGCCCGCCGAGTTCAGATGTGAGTCATTTGCCACAATACTCCCTGTGACTACCGCCACCATAACTCAAAGTAATACGCATGCAGATCGTCCAAATTTGGTCTCAGTCGGAACCATCGTTTGGCTAGCTAGTGAACTTATGTTTTTCGCAGCCTTGTTTGCAATGTACTTCACCCACAGGTCTGTTAATCCAGATCTTTGGGCAGAGTCAACTCCGATGTTGAATATTCCGTTCTCAAGTGCAAACACTTTTATTCTTGTTGCTTCATCAGTAACTTGCCAATTAGGAGTTTTTGCAGCGGAACGCGGTGATGCACGTGGACTTCGAAAGTGGTTCATTCTCACTTTCATTATGGGTGCAGTGTTTGTTGGCGGACAGGTTATGGAATATGCCGCACTTGTTCGTGAAGGTTTGACCCTTTCTTCATCTTCATACGGTTCAGTCTTTTACCTGACAACAGGTTTTCACGGACTTCACGTAACCGGCGGTTTGATTGCTTTCCTTTTTGTACTCGCAAGCACTTACACAGGAAAAGTTTTCACCCACTCCAAAGCAACTCGCGCAATAGTTGTCAGTTATTACTGGCACTTCGTTGACGTGGTTTGGATTGGCTTGTTCGCAATGATTTACCTAATCAAGTAAGAATTTTGGGATAGGAAAAAGCGTGACTCATCTTGCACAATTACGCAGACACCGTCTAGCTGGATTGTTCGTGATGGTTTTGGCATTGGCAATTACAGCTCTTGCCTACACAATCATTACATCGAACACCGAGCGGGTTAGTGCTGCAGTTGCATCTGAAACCACTGTCGAAAAAGGTAAAGCTTTATTCGCCGAAGGTTGCTCTTCTTGCCATGGTTTAAATGCTGAAGGTACGACTGATGGCCCATCACTTGTAGGCGTAGGTGCAGCTGCAGTTGACTTCCAAGTTTCATCTGGTCGCATGCCTATGGCGGGTCAAGGTGTTCAAGCGATGCGTAAAGACCCAATCTACGATGAAGAAGAAACCGCAGCACTTGCTGCATATGTTGCAAGTTTGGCCCCAGGTCCGGCTATCCCAACCGACATGGATCTAGATACTTCAACCGCAGACCTTGCGGTTGGCAATCAGTTGTTTGCAGTCAACTGTGCACAATGCCACAACTTCGCAGGTGAAGGTGGCGCTCTAACGCAGGGTAAATATGCGCCAAACCTTATGGTTGCAACCGATCGTCAAATCTATGAAGCAATGCTGACCGGTCCACAAAATATGCCAGTTTTCAAAACTCTTTCTGCAGATCAAAAGAAAGCCGTTTTGAAGTACGTTCAGTATTTACGCAATGCGCCGAATCCTGGTGGAGCTGACCTAGGTCGATTGGGACCTGTTACAGAGGGTTTATTTGCTTGGACATTTGGTTTTGCATTATTGATTGCAGCTGCAATCTGGATTGGGGTGAAAGCCAAATGAGCAGTCTCGTACCTAACCAAAGCCGACCAGCACCCGCAGAAGTTGAGCATGCACATCGACGTGCAGACCATGATCCAAAAATTGCTAAACGAGTCGAGCGTCAAGTCGCAACTATGTTTGGGCTTAGCGCACTTCTAGCAATTTTGTTTGTAGTTTCGTATGTTGGCATTGATCCTTCTGTACAGATTGGTCTTCCAGTTATTGGCACTACATCAGCTCTAAATATTGCACTTGGAGTAACCATGGGAGCGTCAATTCTCCTAATTGGTACGGGCGCTATTCACTGGGCAAAGAAATTGATGCCGGATGTTGAAGTTGTGGAAGAACGGCACGAATTTGCAAGCAGCCCAGAAGACAAAAAGGCACTTGCAGAAACTTTTGCGATTGGCGCTGAGGAATCTGGCTTCGTTAAGAGGCCACTTATCCGTCGTACCTTACTTGGCGCAATGGCGCTATTCCCTATTCCACTTATTGTTATGTTGCGCGATCTAGGTCCAGATTCAACTGAACTGCGCTTTCACACTATGTGGCGTTCGGGAATGCGTTTGTTGCATGACGTTACTTACGAACCAATCAAAGCAGCAGACATTCCTGTTGGAAACCTAATCAACGCAGTGCCTGAAGGTATGCATGAACTTGAAGAAGAAGATGGAAATCTAAATGAACGTGCAAAGTCTGTAATTGTTGTAGTGCGCATCTCCCCCGACAAATTAGTTTCACAACAAGGTGGTACACCTGATGCGCCTTGGGATTACAACGGCGTAGTTGCTTATTCAAAAGTTTGCACTCACGTTGGTTGCCCGATTTCACTTTACGAACAACGCACCCATCACTTGCTTTGCCCTTGCCATCAATCAACATTCGATTTGGCAGATTCTGGTCGAGTTGTGTTCGGTCCAGCCGCAAGGCGCATGCCACAACTTGGCATCACTGTAGATAATGAAGGTTACTTAATCGCGCGAGGCGATTTTGCTGAACCAGTAGGTCCAAGTTTCTGGGAGCGCTCATGAGTAAAAAAGAAAACGCAGTTTTAAAGTGGGCTGACGATCGCTTTGGTGGCGCTGGGGCCCTGAAGACAGCTATGAACAAAGTGTTTCCAGATCACTGGTCTTTCATGCTGGGTGAAATTGCACTCTACTCTTTCATTATCCTGTTGCTCACAGGTGTTTACCTGACTCTTTACTTCGTTCCTTCTATGACCGAAGTTGTTTACAACGGTTCATACTTGCCACTCAAAGGTGTCAAGATGACGGAGGCTTATGCATCTTCTTTGAACATCTCGTTCGATGTTCGCGGTGGTCTCTTGATTCGCCAAATTCACCACTGGGCAGCACTTTTCTTCGTTGGCGCAATGTCAGTTCACATGATTCGCATTTTCTTCACTGGTGCCTTTCGCAAACCGCGTGAAGCAAACTGGATTATCGGAAGCATTCTTTTGCTTTTAGGAATTGTTGAAGGTTTTGCTGGTTACTCTCTTCCTGACGATCTTCTTTCCGGTACTGGACTTCGTATCACTGAAGGCATCATTTTGGCCACTCCGTTGGCTGGAACTTGGGTTTCATCGCTGCTGTTTGGTGGCGAATTTCCAGGAGCTGATTTCATTCCGCGACTGTTCACCATTCACGTATTACTAATTCCAGGAATTTTCTTGGCGCTGATAACTGCGCACATGTTGTTGGTTGTGTTCCATAAGCACACCCAATTCCCAGGTCCTGGTCGTACTAATAAGAATGTTGTGGGCTATCCACTATTTCCGGTTTACATTGCTAAGGCAGGTGGATTCTTTTTCATCGTATTCGGAATCATCACTTTAATTTCAGCACTTGCAACCATCAACCCAATCTGGATGTTCGGTCCATACATTCCAAATGCAGTAGGCGCTGGATCTCAGCCAGACTGGTACATGGGCTTTTTAGATGGCGCAGTTCGAATCATGCCGGGATTTGAATTGCAATTGTTCAACAACACACTTGTTATGAACCTAATTGTTCCAGCAATGATTCTTCCTGGATTAATGATGACCCCAATGATTCTTTATCCATGGATTGAAGCTTGGGCAAGTGGCGATAAACGAGAACACCATCTCCTAGATCGTCCGCGCAATGCACCAACCCGTACCGCACTCGGAGTCATGGCCCTAACTTTCTATGGAATCTTGTGGATCTCTGGTGGAAATGACTTGATTGCGACCACTTTTGGACTTTCAATCAATGCAATTACTTGGACGTTCCGATTTGGATTGTTCATCATTCCAGCAATTACATTCTGGGCTACCAAGAGAATTTGTCTGTCTCTTCAACGTCGCGATCGTGACAAGCTTTTGCATGGTCGTGAAACCGGACAAATTGTTCGCCTTCCTCACGGCGAATTCATCGAAATTCACGCCCCGATAAATGAAGTTGAAAAGGCGAAGATTCTTTCAAAAGTGGATATCACTCCCCTTCCATTGCCAGTGGGCCATGATGCACACGGTGTGGCCCAACGTGGATTAATGCGTAAAAAGCTGCAAGCGAAAGTCTCAAACTTCTTCTACGCAGACAATGTGCCAAAACCGACAGCTGCTGAAATTGAAGAAGCAGAAGCACATATGGGTCATATCGAAGGTGCGTCCCACTCAGAAATCGCCCAACATTAAATAACATACGAGAAAAGCGGCTAGTTCACTTACGAACCGGCCGCTTTTCTTTTAAGTTCAGCCAATGCTTTCAAATCTTCTCTTGCGAACTCAACTATCCAAGATTGAAACTCCGGCTAATCGAGATCGCTCCATAGATGCGATTCGGGCATATGGATTAGTTATTGTGGTTGCTGGCCACTATCTCATGGGCATCGTGCAATGGAACCGAAATGTTCCGCACCTTGGAAATACATTGTCTTCAAGTCTTTACTTACAAGCAATAACTTGGATCTTTCAGGTTATGCCACTCTTTTTCATTGCAGGTGGCGCAGCCAACTTCATTTCATGGAAATCGGCGATTGCTAAGCAAACTTCGTATGCGGTTTGGCTTTGGAAACGAGCTCATCGCCTATTGAGCCCCGCACTTTTGTATTTGTTAGTAATGATTGCATTGGGTGCACTAATAACCCCAAATACAAACCGAGAAATGGGCAGAGTTCTACTAAATATATCTACACAGCTACTCTGGTTCTTGGGTGTATATATTGTGATCACAGCAATAACACCGTTCACCGTTCGCCTATATGAGAATCTGCAAATTCAATCTATATTCATTTGGCTTGGATTAATCGCTTTTTGCGATTTTGCTCATTTGGCTGACACAACTTTTGCACCAATATCTTTATTCAACTTTATTTTTGTATGGGCGATGGTTAGCCAACTTGGCTACGCATTCGAGAAGAATCTTGTATCGAAATCTGTGGCAGCCGTAGCAGTAGGAACTGCCTTGCTAGCTGAAATTGGCTTGGTTGCAATCTTCCCATACCCAATTTCATTGGTAGGCATGCCAACAGACACCGTTAGCAATATGGCGCCTCCCACTCTTGTGCTGGCCCTTCATAGCATCGTTATTTGGGGTCTATTGAGTTTGATGAAAAATCAAATTAATAGTTTTTGTCAAAGAGCAAGAGTTTGGAAAATCGTGGTTGGTGCCAATATGGCAGCAATGACCATCTACTTGTGGCACATTCCAGTTATTATGTTTTTGACTGTTGGTAGTCATTTTCTCGGGATGGATCGCACTGCAATATTGATAGACGGCAGGCCATATCCTGACGGTGCATTTTGGATACAGACCGTTCCATTCTTACTGGTGTGCGGTTTCCTTGTGTATTGGTTTGTGCAAATTTCTTGGTCAACCGAACATATCAAACTCGCATGGTGGCAAGGAACTGCAAACGTGAGCCGAAAGGACGGTTGGCGCAATTTCATGGCGATTGCAGGCGTATTTTTGATTGGAACAGGACTACTCGCTGTTGCTGGTACTGGTTTGCATGAGTTTCCAAATGGCACCCAAGAGCTATCTGGGGTCTCATTTAAAAATGGTCAAGCAGCAATGATTTTTGTCTTCGGAATAGTTTTAGCCAGATTGGCTATTTCTTCGAAAGCGAAATCCGTCCCTGAATAATTAGAATTCCAACCAATACAACCACACCACCAACTGGCTCATACCAGTGCAGTTCTTCTTTCAACAGATACGAGCCAGCTACAACAGCTACTAACGGCATCCAGTAAGTCACCGTGCTTGCAATAAGTGGGCCTTTTTTCTCAATCACGTAGAAGTGGGTTGCAAAAGCTAAGCCTGATCCGAATGCACCTAGCGCTAACACTGCGAGAAAACTTTCAGAGGTTGGGGCGAGAGGAGCCCATTCAAACAATGCAAAAGGTAATACTTGAATTGCTCCAAACGTAAGCTGGAGGGCTGCTCCCATAATTGGATGGAGGCCTAGAGGCAAAATAAATCTGCGCATATATGGAAATGAAATGCCATATAAAGTTACTGCAGCTAAACAGTACAGAATTCCGGATAAGTCATTTGCGCCAGAGCCTTGCCATATACCAAGCACAATGCAAACACCGAGCAGTCCAATTACCAGCCCAATCTGCTGGTCGATTTTTGGTTTTGCTTCACGGAATATAAACACCGTAGCAAGCAAACCGAGCAAAGGAACAGTGGCATTCATAATACTTGCCACGATCGATGAGACTGAGGTTTCAGCGTACGCAAAAAATAGACCTGGCAAACTATTATTAAGTAGCCCCATCACGAAAAAATGTCCAAAGTATTTTGCTGGCTTTGGAACTTTAATTTGTAAAACTAAAACTAAAATCCATAATGTGATTGCGCCTACTGAAACTCGCCCAGCAGCAACTTGATTTGGGGTGAGGCTTTGTAGCCCCACCATGATGAAAAAGAAGGATAGTCCCCACATCAAAGAGGTGCTGACATAGGCAGGCACCCACTTTGATTCAGAAGTCATTTATTTATTGTGCGAAATCGCCACGTTGATATTCGAACAACCAGCCGAATACCGAAGTTAGCAAGATAACAACACCAAGCACAACAATCCACGTGGCAAATATCAGTCCGAGGAATGTGAGCCAAGCGCCAATCGCTACTGGTAGTGGCCACCAAGAATGCGGGCTAAAGAACCCATAATCAGCATCCGCTTCATCTATGTTTGCATCCAGACGATCTTCTGGACGAGTGCCTATGCGCTTTCCAGTTGCCAAGATGTAGAAACCGATAATAATTGCAAGGCCACCAGTTAATGCCAATACAGTCGTACCAACAACATCACCACTCATATAAGAGTAAATTCCAGCAATAACAGCGTAGAAAACTGCCCCACCTGCGAATAATCCGCCTTCAACTTTCATAGTGGTTTTACTCGCTCTCTACTTCTGGGTGATGCAAATCAAACGCCGGACGCTCTGAACGAATACGCGGCAAAGTCACAAAGTTGTGGCGAGGTGGCGGGCAAGATGTAGCCCATTCCAGCGACGCTCCCCAACCCCATGGATCATCGGAAGTAACTAGCGGTGCTGTTCTATATGTCTTGTAAACGTTATAGAAGAAGACCAATGTGGAAGCGCCAAGAATCATTGAACCCACAGTCGAAATCATGTTGAGTTGAGTGAATCCATCACTTTCAAGGTAGTCAACATAGCGACGTGGCATACCCATAACACCTAACCAATGTTGAATCAAGAAAGTGGTGTGGAATCCAACGAACGCCAACCAGAAATGCAACTTTCCTAAACGTTCATCCAACATGCGACCAGTCCATTTTGGCCACCAGAAGTAAAAACCTGCAAACATCGCGAATACTACGGTTCCGAAAACAACATAGTGGAAATGCGCAACGACGAAGTACGTGTCACTCACGTGAAAGTCGATTGGCGGCATTGCCAACATAACACCAGTCAAACCACCGAAAAGGAAAGTTGCGAGGAAGCCAATCGTCCAAAGCATTGGCGTTTCAAACGTGAGCGACCCACCCCACATAGTTCCAATCCAGTTGAAGAATTTCACACCTGTTGGAACAGCGATCAACATCGTCATTGTGCTGAAGAACGGCAGATTAACTGCACCAGTGACATACATGTGATGCGCCCAAACTGCCATTGAAAGACCAGCGATTGCGATGGTTGCAAAAACTAAACCTTTGTAACCGAAAATTGGTTTACGGCTAAACACTGGCAAGATTTCTGAAGCGATACCAAAGAAAGGTAACGCAAGAATGTAAACCTCAGGGTGACCAAAGAACCAGAACAAATGTTGCCAAAGTACTGCGCCACCATTTGCGGCTTCGAAAACAACTGAACCAAATTTACGATCCACTTCCAAAACAATCAATGCAGCTGCAAGAACTGGGAATGCCATCAAAACCAACACACTTGTGAGCAAAGTGTTCCAAGAGAAAATGCTCATGCGGAACATGGTCATACCAGGTGCACGCATCGTGAAAATTGTGGTTACGAAGTTGACTGCACCAAGAATTGTGCCAAGTCCACCCATCGCAAGACCAAGTAGCCACATGTCTCCGCCTGCACCAGGGGAATTGACTGCGTTTGAGAGCGGTGCATAGGCAAACCAACCAAAACTGGCAGCTCCGCCTGGAGTTAGAAAACCTGCAACAACCGTGATACCGCCAAATAAGAATAACCAGTATCCCAGCATGTTCAAACGTGGAAAAGCCACGTCTGGAGCTCCGATTTGCAATGGCATGATGATGTTTGCGAAACCAACGAAAAGTGGCGTTGCGAAAAGGAACAACATGATGGTTCCGTGCATGGTAAACAATTGGTTGTACTGGTCATTATTTAGAAATTGCAAACCTGGACGGGCAAGTTCTGCACGAATCGCAAGTGCCATCACGCCAGCAAGTGCAAAGAAAACCATTGAGGTGATCAAGTACATGTAACCGATGGTCTTATGGTCGGTTGAAGTAATCCATTTAACCACTGTGCGTCCAACCCGAGCCTCGCGTGGAGCACGGGTTTCGTACGCGGTAGTTGGACGATCCGAAAGAATTGTCATTGCGTTACTCCTGCTGCATCGGTTGATCTGCCAGAATCAAGTTTTCCAACTTGGCCAGCATCTCGAAGACTTTGGATGTGTGCGTCATAGGCCGAACGTGAAACTACTTTTACATCGAAAAGCATTCTTGAATGGTCGGCTCCGCAAAGCTCGGTACATTTTCCAACAAATGTTCCAGCTTTATTTGGAGTTAATTCAAACTTGTTTGTTCTACCAGGAATTACGTCCATTTTTTGGTAGAAAGCAGGAACCCAGAATGAGTGAATTACATCTGGGGAAGTCAATTCAAATCTAACAGTTTCATCAATTGGTAGGTAAAGTGTCGGTCGAGAGCCAGGCGTGCCGATTTCGTAAACGCCTTCATCTAGATAATTAAAAGTCCAAGACCAGCGAAAACCAACAACTCCAACAGTGTGGGTTGGTTTATCGGTTAAAGCTGTAAGTTCGGTTTGGTCACGCCAGGTAAATACCGCTAAAACCAAAATCATTACTAGTGGCGCGAGAGTGTAAAGAATTTCGATTGGCATGTTGTATTTGGTTTGCTCTGGAATTCCATCATTCTTTTTGCGACGGAATCTGATGATTGCAAAAATAAGTAGACCCCAGACAAGCGCACCAACAATCCATGCTGCAAGCCAAGAGTTAGTCCAAAGGGATTCGATAATCGGACCTTCTTCGGTTGCAGGGGCTGGCATGCCCATGCGGAGAAAGTCATCACCGCTACATCCGGTTAAAACGAAAGCACTCACTGTGAGTAATCCGAGCATCCGCTTCTTCAAAATGCGATCCCATCACTTTGTGCCAAAGACCATTGATTTTGGCAATAATTAAGTGGGCTCAGGGTACTCCTGTGAGCGCTTTACTCGCCTCGCCCCTCTCCTATTTTTTAAGCCTAAAAATGTGACCTAACTCGCACAAATACTTAACTACCCTTAAGCCATGGCACCCAATCGGATTTACCTCGATGCGCAGGGAGGTCAGCGTCCGTCTCCGTTCATTTTGGACAACGCCGCGGCCATGGCCAATCTCTCATGGAATGACGGTAAATCTCGTCACCATGAGGCAACCGAAGTCGCTAGTGCTGGCCAAATTGCGATTAGCACCTTAGCGAATCATTTCCAAGTTCCTACCAACCAAGTCTTACCTGTCCACCGGCTTGGAAATGTTTTCGACCTTCTAGCCAAGATGCATCCAGAAACCGCGGTGAGTTCTGTTGCACGCAAGGGAGCGTTGCAAAGCTTTAGTGGAAGAAAATTGTCTGTCGATCGAAACGGTCGAGTAAACGAGTTTTCTGGCATTGAAAGTTTCTTAGTTCCTGGCGCTAACCAGGAAACTGGAGTGATCGAAAATATTTCTGATTTGATATCCAAAACAGGTGCACGAGCTATTGTCGATGCAACCGAATGGGTGGGGCGAACCGAGGAACTGCCACCCGGCGACATCTTGATTGCACGGGCCTCGAGTTGGGGCGGACCCATTTCAACATGCTTCGTAATCTCAAGATCATCAACATTTGAATTCGACCAGCGCAAAGTTTTGAGCTTGGCACCTGACAATTTTGAATTGTTGTGGGCGGCAAGCGCTATTGAAAATCTAGAAGATAAAACTCGAACAGAGCAACGAATTAGAAATTATTCGAGTTCGATACGAAAAGCTCTCGAAAATTATGAAGAAATCACAATCCATGGCGACAAGCATGCGCTTGGCCATTTGATCTCTTTTGATATCAAAAATATCGACAGCGAAACTGCAGCTATAACTTTTGACAAAGCAGGGATTGCGGTTGGTTCAGGAAGCGCCTGTGCAGTAGCCGCTTCGCAGTCAAGTCATGTCTTAGCGGAAATGGGAATCCAATCCTCAGGAAATGTGCGACTTTCAATTCCACTGGATTTTTCTGATGCAGACCTAGATTTCTTTCTATCTAGACTTCCAGAGGTAATTGCGTCTTTATCGCAAACACTTTAAGTGGACTGAAACTTCTGCTGCAGCTTCATCTCCGTAAGTTGTGGCAAAACGATTCAAGAATTTTTCTTGAGCGATGTCATATTCTTGCGTTCCAACAGTTTCAATCACATAAGTTGCTAACAATGAACCAACCTGCGCTGCACGTTCTAACGAAACTCCCCAAGAAATTCCAC
>JAHEEQ010000063.1:0-11518 GCA_024640585.1 Micrococcales bacterium | reverse complement strand
GGAAACGCATCAAATGGTCAGTTGCGATTGAGCCAGTAATTGCAATCTTCATAATTTCTCCAGACCTATAGTGCTCAAACAAAAAGCGCGTCAGAGAACTGACGCGCCATTTTGTTCAGGGTTTAGCAGAATGACTTTCCGCAGCCACAGCCACCAGTTGCAAGTGGGTTTTCAATTTTGAAACCAGATTCACTTAGTGAGTCGACGTAATCAATGACTGCGCCATCAATGTATTCAGCACTGCCACGATCCACCACAACTTTTACGCCATGGAATTCTTTTGAAATATCACCTTCGAGGGTGTTGTTATCGAAGAACAAGTCGTATTGGAAACCTGCGCATCCGCCTGGCTTAACTGCCACTCGAAGGGCCAAACCTGCTTCACCTTCAGCTTCTATCAAAGCCTTAACTTTGCTAGCGGCGGAGTCGGTCAAAACAAGGCCAGTAGTGCTAGGTGACATAGTTTCGATATTTGTTGTGTCCATTTTCTCTCCTCGAACCAGTATGGGCCAAGGGTAACGCAAGGAGAGAAATTAGCGATTCCAAGTGCGTGCAACTCGCTCGCTTAATTGCGCCAAGGTCTCAATTGGCTGCGCCAAGGCCTGATCTAGGCCTCTAAATTCCTCCATACTGAAGGCTCCAGAAAGCCCAATGGTCTGCCAATCCCTTCTGCCGATTTCAACTTGGCCAGCTAGGACTATGACGGCCTTGCCTAGATTGAGTGCCGTTTTGGCAACTCCAGTCACTGCTTTGCCATCGAGACTTTGCCAGTCGAATTTACCTTCACCCGTAATTACCAAATCAGCTTTAGAAATTGCATCTTTGAGACCAAGAATTTGAATAACTCTTTCGATACCTTCCGAACGAGTTGCGCCAATTCTCATCAATGCGAATCCAAGCCCACCCGCTGCACCTGCTCCCAATGCAACAGCTGGATTTTTTCCGTCTTCCCGTTTGCCGACGAGTTGTGAAAAATGCATAAGTGACAATTCAATTTCTTTAACTTGCAATTGCGTAGCACCTTTTTGCGGAGCAAAAATAATCGCTGTACCCCGAACCCCTAAAAGAGGATTGTCTACATCAGTAAGAATTTCAATAGTTACACCCGTAAGAAACTTTTCAACCGCAGTCAAATCCATTCTGGCAATAGACAGTAAATCAGCCACTCCGTTTTTTAGGGCTTGTATCTCATTTCCCGAACTATCGAATGCAATTGCCCCCAATGCCGCAAGCGCGCCAGCACCACCATCACTTGTTGCAGTTCCACCAAGCCCAATGACAATTCTCTTGAAGCCTTTTTCTACAGCCGCACTAATTAACTCGCCCACACCATATGAACTTGCGGACATGACTGAATCAGAATTTGGAGTAAGTAGGTGTATCCCTACCACTTGAGCAACTTCTATATATGCGGTTTTTGAATCAAAAGCGAACTCGGCCGGAACTACATCTTTTAGCGGTCCACGAATGAAAATGGGTTCGGTCTTGAGATTTAGTGCAGTGCTGATTGAATCTAGAAAACCATAACCACCGTCTGAAATTGGAATTACCGAAATCTCGGCAGCAGGTGCATATTTTCGCCAACCCTCAGCAATAGCTGATCCCGCTTGGGATGCGCTCAAAGTGCCGGCAAACTTGTCAGGGCACACCACAATCTGCATGGCAAAAGGTTAAGCCATGCTTTCATGCGAGACTTGTCCTGTGAGTACCAATTTTGTAGAGCCAATCCAAACCCCGCTTTCAATGCTGCTTCGCGGGCAAAACTCTGACTTGAAAAGCGAAAGAGGAGTTTCTTGCCCAGGTGATATGCCAGCAGCAAGTGATCCGGATCTTGTTGCTCGTGCAAAAGCGGCAAAGGCCAAACTTGGAAATCGAGTTTTCATTCTTGGCCACCACTACCAGCGAGATGAAGTAATTCAGTTTGCAGACGTAACTGGTGACTCATTCAAACTCGCACAAAAAGCGGCTGACTCACCTGAATCCGAATTTATTATTTTCTGTGGTGTTCATTTCATGGCGGAGAGTGCCGACATTCTGACGTCTGATAATCAAAAAGTTTTGCTCCCAGATATGCAAGCTGGATGTTCGATGGCGGACATGGCAAATGCAGATCAAGTGAATGAGGCTTGGGCTGAATTTGAGAAGCTCGGAATCGCAAGTGACATCATTCCAATTACTTACATGAATTCAACTGCTGCTATTAAAGCATTCACTGGCCGCAATGGCGGAACTGTTTGCACTTCGTCAAATGCCAAACGAGCTATGTCTTGGGCATTTAGCCAAAAATCTAAGATTTTCTTCCTTCCAGATCAGCATTTAGGTCGCAACACAGCAGTTCTAGATTTAGGTCTCACTTTAGAAGATTGCATCGTGTGGGATCAAACAAAACCTATGGGTGGACAAACATCTGAAACACTGAAAGCAGCAAAGGTAATTCTTTGGAAAGGACACTGCTCGGTACATGGAAGATTCACCGCACAAAATGTGACAGATGTTCGTAACGAAATCCCAGGTGTTAACGTTTTAGTGCACCCCGAATGCAAGCACGAAGTTGTTTCAAATGCAGATTATGTAGGTTCGACCGAAATGATCATTTCTACATTGCAAAATGCCCCAGCTGGTTCAAAGTGGGCCATTGGAACTGAATTAAATTTAGTTCGCAGGCTTGCAAGCCAATTCCCAGATAAGCAAATCACATACCTAGACAAGACGATTTGCTATTGCTCGACTATGAATCGGATCGACCTGCCACATTTGGTTTGGATATTGGAAGCAATTGCCGACAACCGAATACACAACGTAATAAAAGTTGATTCGCAAACAGCTATCGATGCAAAAATTGCATTAGACCGCATGCTTCAACTCCCTGCTACCTCCGCCCCACTCGACTAGCGATAGTTAGGCTTGAACTATGACTCCAAATGAGACCAAAGGCCACGCAACCCGTAGCCGCAAAGAAGCTGAAGCTGCACGCAAACAAGCGCTAAAAATTCCAAAAGACAAGAAACGAGCGCGAGCAGCAATGCGCTCTCGAGAAATGGACTCACGTGTTCAAGCACGCAAAGCCCTTTATACATTGGACGAAAAATATTTACCTGCGCGAGATCGTGGACCAGTCAAAAAATTTGTCCGTCAATACACTGATATGCGTCTGACTCTCGCCGAAATGTTTATGCCAATCACTTTTTTCTCAGTGATCATAACTATGGCATTTCCTGCAAATGAAGCAAACCAATCAACTGTTGTTGGTTTCTTTAATTTATTTTTCATTTTGATTTTGCTTGGCTTGGTGCTCGATCTATCAACTTTTGCTTTTTTCCTTAAACGAGCTCTTAAGAAACAGTTCCAGCAGTCAGAACTTAAGGGTGCGATTTTCTATGGCCTAAGCCGCAGCTTGACGCTGAGACTTATGCGTCTACCAAAGCCAAATGTAAAAATTGGTGGCACGCCACGTGAAATAAAGATACCCAAATCACTTCAAGACTAACTCCTTAGGTTAGGCTTGCAAGACAACTTAATAAGGTTCTCGAAACCCAGGGGAAGTCGGTCAAAATCCGACGCTGACCCGCAACCGTAGGTTTGCAAATTAATTTTGCAAACAAGTCGGAACACCTGGCGAGAACAAACACCCAATCGTCGTGGTCTACGCAAGGTGGCATCAGTTGCCCTCTGTACATCCCAACTTGGAATGCAGAGGGTTTTTCTTTTGACGCAGTCGTTGGCACATTAACAAAGGTCAACATGAAGAAGTATTTTTCATTTATTATCGCAATATTCATTGCACTTATCCCAATCAGTTCCGCCGAAGCCGAAAGCGCCTGGCGCTACTGGAGTTACTGGCAACTTAATAATGGCACTTGGGAAATGGCCATGACCGGTGCTGCTGATGTAAAAGCAGAGGATGGTCAAGTTCAAGGTTGGCGCTACATCACTGCAGGAACCGAAATCTCGGATGACTACGCACCAAGAACTGAAGAAACCTTCGAAAATATTTGTGCCGACGTACCGGCCAAAGCAGGAATTGCCCGCATAGCTTTAGTGGTGGATTTCGGCGATGCAAGTGACTATTCAAATGAAGCAGACGTAAGTTCAATCACCGAAACCCAAACTTCATGCGTTGAAGTGAACTCTGGCGATCCATCATCCCTTTTGCTCAGCTCAGCTTTTGATACACGTGAAGAAGGCGGAATGGTTTGCGCAGTGAATAACCTGCCGTCAGTCGGATGTGGTGAAGAGGTAGAACTTGCGGTTACAACTTCCGAATCTCTCGAAGCTGATTCAGACGGAGATGAAACTCTTGGATCTACTTCAGACGACTCGAAGAAGTATCTGAACCTTGCAGCAGCACTACTTGCGCTTGGCGGCTTATTGGTGATTGTTAAAAATAAACTCAAAGACAAAAACGAAGACGAAGATTCAAAATAAAGTCATGGCAGCACACATAAACTTTTTTCATGCCACCACTTGGTGGATTTGGGCAATGTGTGCTGCCATTTCAATTTCAATTCAATCAAATCTCTTGATTGTTTTACTTACTATTGCTTTTTCCGTATGGACTGCAAAAAATCTCGTTACAGATTTGCGAAACTGGAAAACTTTCCTAGTTATGGTTCGGATTGCTTTTTTCATTCTTGTAAGTCGCATTATCTTGCAAATCTTGCTCGGAGTCCCAGTCGGTAGCAATGTCTTGATCAGACTGCCGAGCGTTCAGCTTCCGGATTGGATTACTGGATTAAGAATTGGAGGCGTGGTCACCATGGAAAGTGTTACCGCCTCTTTAAATGACAGTATCCGCCTTGCCGGATTGATTGTCGTAATCGCAACCGCAGTTAGTCTGACCACCACAAGTCGAGTTATACAGCAATTGCCAATTGCCTTTCATGAAATGGGTATGGTCATAATCATTGCATTCACTTTTCTGCCGCATTTATTTGAAGATGTACAAAGAATAAAACAAGCAAGCCGATGGCGCGGTCAGGAATTTGGCAGAATCAAAACGATTTCACATAATCTAATAAGTGTTAGCGAATCAGCACTTGAACGAAGTGTGCGCCTTGCCGCAGCCCTCTCAGTTCGTGGTTACGCAAGTGCAACAGCAAATCAAAACTGGCGCAAACCAATTTATGCCGGTTTGACCATTTTTACATTCAGCCTAGTGAAACTTCTCGTGTCAACTCCAAATTTTCTAGATTTTACGGGTTTCGCAATTAGCGGTCTTTTAATAATGTTCGGAATTCAAATGGCTGGAAAAGTTGCAACTCGTACCAGATTTCGTACTGAAACCTGGAATTTTGTGGACTTTATAGTGATTGCGTTTTCAATTTTATTGTTAATTGGTTCGCTAGCTTCTTCTCAGGCCACGGAATCAATTACTGCTCTGGCTATTTGCATATTTGCATATTACGTTCTGAATTTTCGAAAAACAGCATTGGCAACAGCATGATTCAACTCCAAAATATTTCTTTTGAATACGATGATCGAAAAGTTCATCGAAACCTTAGTTTGCAGATCACTGAAGGTCAGCTCGTATTGATTGTAGGTCCGACTGGATGTGGCAAAAGCACGCTGCTTGGAATTATCAATGGTCTTGTGCCACATTTCACAGGTGGAGCTTTGACAGGAGAAATTTCCATCAATGGCGTCAACTCACATGAGACAAATGTTCAGGAATGGTCTCGACTAGTTGCCACGGTTAGCCAAAATCCAGACGACACTTTTGTTGCACAAAACGTGGAGGATGAAATTGTTTTCGGAATGGAGACACACGGATTCGATGCTACATCGATGCGACAGCGCCTCGAAGAAGTTATTGATTTACTAGGATTGCATAATCTGCGAAATCGACAACTTTCAACTTTAAGCGGCGGCGAAAAGCAACGAGTCGCAATTGCATCTGCACTAACCTTAGAGCCAAAAGTTTTGCTACTTGACGAGCCAACAAGCGCGCTAGACCCCGTTGCCGCTGACGAAATTTTGGGAACTTTGCACAGATTAGTTCAAGATCTTGGTATCACAGTTTTGATTTCGGAACACAGAATCGAAAGAATTCTTCAGCACGCTGATTTAGTGCTTGTGTTAAATCATGATCAAGCTCCTCAAACTTTTTCTCCAGCGGAAAGCGTGTTCCATCTACAACATAAACCAGCCATTACCCAACTCGCACAGCTCGCAGGTCTTGAGCAATCCCCACTTACAGTTCGAGAGTTACGCAAATCCATTGAGCCACTTCGCCAAATGCTTTCTGGTAAAACACCACCTCTTCGGCTCGTCCACAACTCATCGTCTTTAGCTACTGTATGCGCGGATTCGATAAGTGTACGAAAAGATAATATAGAAATCTTGCACGATTTAACTTTGAAGTGTTTTCCATCAACGATTACTGCTTTAATGGGAAGAAATGGTTCTGGCAAAACAACGCTCTTGCATACTCTGATGGGTGACAACACCCCAGAAAGTGGAGTTGTTGAAATTGTTGGACTAAATCCAGTCAAACTTATCGGAAAAGAATTGCTTCAAAATGTAAGCATCATCCCCCAAAATCCGAGTGACTTATTTCTGTGTGACCGAGTTGCTGACGAATGCAAACTGTCAGACAAGTTGCGAAATATCACCCATGGAACAACTCGATCTTTATTAGCACTAATTTCGCCAAACGTTGAAGACAATCAACATCCTCGAGATCTTTCCGAAGGTCAGCGTCTTGGACTTGCGCTAGCAATTTCCTTAGCGGCAAATCCCAAAGTCCTCTTGCTTGATGAACCAACTCGAGGTCTAGACGCAAATGGAAAATCTGAATTAGTTAATTTGCTTAATAAATGTGTGGAAACTGGTCAAACTGTTGTTCTAGCAACTCACGATGTTGAGCTTGTAGCGGAGATTGCCAATCAAGTTGTTGTTTTGAGCGATGGACAGATTGTTGCAAGCGGTGCCACTTCCGAAATACTTACAAACTCAAACTCATTTTCTCCCATCACCGCTCGCGCACTTGCACCTGATGGATGGCTTTCAGTTAACGATGTGCGACGTGCCGTCGAAGGAAATCAATAATGCGCTCTAACTTCCTTCTCGGTGTGGCATTTATTGCCGGTGGATGCGCACTTGGCTGGCCACTTTTCGCAAGTTCGGCGTCAATCGCAATCTGGCAAGAATATTCTGGACCCACACTTTCGCTAATTTTGTTACCGATTGCATTGGCATTAATCGCTAGCGATTTACTCAGCCAGCAGTTAAACACTCGCACGTTGGCTTTGGTCGGCATTCTCACCGCGTTAGCAGTCGCCGTGCGCCCGTTAGGCGCAGGAGTTGCTGGAATCGAACCTATGTGGGCAGTTTTCATTATTGCTGGCCGCGCACTTGGTGCACACATCGGCTTTGTACTTGGAGTTACTGCAATGCTTACAAGTGGATTTGTAACTGGAGCAATTGGTCCGTGGCTTCCCTACCAAATGCTTTTAGCAGCCCTAGTTGGCGCAGGCGCTGGACTACTACCATCCTTTCGCGGGAAAATCGAAGTTTGGATGCTAACTGTTTATGCAGGTATCGCAGGTTTCTTTTTAGGTTGGTTTCTAAATCTCTGGTTCTGGCCAAACACCATTGGCCTTCAATCAGGTTTGGGTTTTGATCAAGCGCAAAACCCAATGGAAAGAATTTCGGCTTGGGTGCACTTTTCTTTGATTTCGAGTGCTGGCTTTGACATCCCTAGAAGTCTGTTGACTGCTTTCTTAGTAGCAATTAGCGCAACGCAACTTCTAAAAGTAATCCGTAGATTTACACGCGAGGTGCAGGTTCGCCATATTGCAACCGCTGAAAGTACGCAATAGTGACCCTGTGACTAACGAGGTGAAACCAGCCGAGGAATCCAATTCCATCGAATCCATTCGAATTGGTTTACGTACTTCACATGCGGCCACAGCCGTCGTGCTTGTGACTCTCCTTGCAGCCCTTGGCGTTAGTGCATTTAAAAACGCAGATGCTCGAGATCGAGAAACGCAATACTTAGTAAGCGTGGAAGAAACCGCTTCATCAATTCTTTCAACCCAACGTAACACACAGCAATTTATCGAGTTATACGATGATATGTACTATGGGCAAGAAGTTGCTACCACTACAAACGGTCTTGCTTCAAACATTAGTTTCCAAATCGAAAAGTTCGCGGCAAAAGATGAAATTGCTGCAGATGTTGTAACAGCTGAATTTCGTGATGCCTTTGCAATTCTCACAGGCACTTTAAAAGAGAAATTTACCTACACACCTCTAAGCCAATCTGCTCGTGCAGTGGTTTTGCGCGAATCAAGAAACTGGCTAGCAGAGTATCAATCTCGCGCTGTGACTAAAGTGCGAACGCTTGCAGAAGTTCGTGCAACGAATGAACGAAATCAAGCGATTTTGCTATTCATGTGTTTAGCTCTATCAGTTTGGTTGCTCACTTGGATCTCAATCAGCGTGGCACAGGCATACCAGAAATCTCGATCAATTATTTCTTCAGAACGAGCAAATGTAGAAAGTGCACGCGCTGCATTGCAACATGCCACCGACCAACTTTCCCACCAGGCAAAACACGATGCCCTGACTAATTTACCAAACAGAACTTCTTTAAAAGAGAAAATCACTGAGCTGCTTGCAAGTAATTCAACCGTAGTTGTTTTCTTCTGCGACTTAGATCGCTTTAAATTGGTCAATGATTCACTTGGTCACGTAACTGGCGACGAAATACTCGCAGAAGCCTCTGGTCGAATCGCAAAGGCGGTTGGTGAAGGTGATTTTGTTTCCCGATTTGGTGGAGATGAGTTTGTCGTAGTGTCTACCCAAGTAGAAGACCGTGAAGCAGGTCTCAGAATTGCAGAGAGACTTACCCGCGCATTGTCTAAACCATTTTTGGTAGAGGGTAAAGAAATTCATATTGGTGTGAGTATCGGCATTTCCACCTCAAATTCAGACTCAAACGCAAATCAACTTTTGCGAAATGCAGACATTGCAATGTATCGCGCAAAGGCGCAAAGTAATTCGAATGTGAAACATTATGAAGAGTTGGGTGACTCGTTTAGCAAACGATTGGATACCGAAAACGCATTGCGCAAAGCGATTACAAACAACGAACTTCTTCTTCATTGGCAACCAATTGTGAATCTGAAGAATGGCCAAGTTCACACTCTCGAAGCGCTAGTTAGATGGCGACGCGGCGAAGATGTTTTGCTGATGCCCAAAGACTTTATGGCAATTGCAGAAGACACTGGTTTGATTGTCGATTTAGGGCGATGGGTCATTAAAGAAGCATGTGCAGCAGGAGCTCTAACGGACGATCGAAGCGTTTCGGTAAACGTTTCTGCTAGCCAACTGCGTGATGTTCGTTTTGTGGAAGATCTACGAGACATATTGGCAGAGACTGCTTTGTCTCCTGAAAGATTGATTATTGAAGTTACGGAGCACACCGTGATTGACCCAGCAATTGTCAATCAGCCACTCAAGCGAGTTCGCGAACTTGGCTGCAAAGTGGCACTGGATGATTTTGGTACTGGATATTCTTCACTTGGATTGCTGAACCAATTACCAGTAGACATCGTCAAACTTGACCGAACGTTCACCAAAGAATTAGCTGATAGCGACGCAAAGCAGGCAATCGTCAAGGCACTGGTTCAACTTACAAATGCATTGAACATGATGCTTGTTGTCGAAGGTATTGAGTCAGATGCCCAAAGAAAAACTTTGCGCTCACTAGGTGTTCAACACGGTCAGGGCTACTGGTTTGGTGAACCTGAACCTGGGCGACTAGCTAAATTTATTGGCTCTCGTTTAAGTTCTAATTAATTAGTTTTTGAAGCCACAAATGGCAACTTAACTACTTCAACTTTCAAACGCCTTCCGCGCACATCAAGCTCTAGTTGATCACCAATTTTGATTTTCGAATCGACCAATGCCAATGCAATGCCGTTTTTCAAAGTCGGTGAAAATGTGCCGCTTGTTGTATGTCCGACAACCTCTTCGCCTATCAAGACATTCATATCTGCTCTTGGAATGCCACGTTCGAGCGCACTCAATGCAACCCGCTTGCGATTTGCACCTGCAGCCTTTACGGCTAAAACATTTTCGCGGCCTTGAAATTTCGGTTTATCGAATGCAACTGCCCAACTCAACCCTGCTTCGATTGGATTGATGTCCGGTGTTATTTCATGACCGTGAAGTGCGTAACCCATTTCAAGACGCAAAGTATCCCGAGCCGCCAAACCAATTGGAACTGCTCCAAATGAAATTAAGTCGTCCCATATTGATTGCAAAATTCCATTAGGAGCAATGATTTCAAAACCAATTTCACCGGTGTAACCGCTTCGGCAAAACACGACCTGTTCTCCTTTGAGCTGCGTTTGAACTGCACTCATGTATTGGGAGACCTCAGGTAATCCAAGTTTTTTTACAACTTCAACAGATTTTGGCCCCTGCACCGCAATAATTCCAAGGTCATCGTGATGGTTTCGCATCACAATTTCTGCAGGCTTAAAAGTTTCTAGAACACTATAGACATCAGTTGCATTAGAAGCGTTTGGAACAATCCAAACTAGATCTTTATTGAAGCGATAAACAATAAGGTCATCGATAACTCCACCAAAGCCGTTTAACAGCATTGAATACTGAGCTTTCCCATCTGCGAGCAATTCAAGATCGTTGGTCAAAAGTGTATTTAGCCAGGAGACCGAATTGTCGCCACTGATTTCTAATTTTCCCATGTGGCTAACATCGAAAATGCCAACCGACGTTCGAACCGCTTCGTGTTCAAGCACAACACCGCTGTATTCGATGGGCATATCCCAGCCACCAAAATCTGCAGTTTTTGCTCCTTGCGAAGTGTGCCAGTCGTATAGCGGGGTGTGCTTGAGGTTCGGGTTCATCCCCTTAAGTTACTAAACCCGTTAAGACTAAAGCCCCTCCCCTGCCACTCATCAATTCGAATTGACGGCATGATTCGGCTCATGACTGAAATCTCATTGACCTCAAACTTGCCAACCGCGGAAATCACGGCTTTATTTGCCATCAAAACTAAAGCGGATTTCGAAATTTATGCCGGAAGACTTTCGGCTGCACAATCTAAGAAAATTTATTCTGCAGCAAAATCACTGAAATTTTCTGCCAACACTGGTGAAGTAGTTACATTGCCAGGAACAACAGCTGGATTAACTGGCGTTATCTTGTTGGCAGGTCTTGGTGAAAATCCAAAACATGAATCCTTTCGTAAAGCTGCGGGTTCACTTGGTCGAAATTCTTTTGGCTCGAAGAAAATTGCTTTAATCGTTGATGATGAAAACATTGACGCTATTGGCGCAATTTCCGAAGGTGTGTTGCTCGGCTCTTACGCATTCAATGAACATCGCGCATCAACTATGTCGGCAAAACGTGAAGGTGTGAAAGCCGTAGCTCTTGTGACAAGCGGTGCAAAAAACGCTCTTGTACGTGATGCAGTCAATAGAGCGGAAATTGTTAGCAATTTCGTAAACGAAACTCGCAATCTTGCAAACACAGCACCTGGCCA
>JAHEEQ010000073.1 GCA_024640585.1 Micrococcales bacterium | reverse complement strand
ACGTCGCTGTCGTGTGATTGCACAATGTCGCGAGCCCAACGAATTGGTTCGTATGGAATGCGAAGCGAACGGAAGATCTCGCCATAGAAATCATTTTCGCCAAGTAGATATTGGTGAACGCGAGCCAAGAAGTCACCCGACATCGCACCTTGAATGATTCGGTGGTCGTATGTGCTGGTCATCGTGATGACTTTAGAAACACCTTGTTTTGCAAGCACTTCTTCAGATGCACCTTGGAATTCCGCTGGATAATCAAGTGCGCCAACACCAACGATTAATCCTTGACCTTCCATCAAACGTGGAACTGAGTGAACTGTTCCGATGGTTCCTGGGTTCGTCAATGAAATCGTGGTGCCCTGGAAATCAGAAACTTCAAGTTTGTTGTTGCGTGCTTTGCGAACCACATCTTCATATGTCAACCAGAAAGTATGGAAATCCATTTGTTCAGAGTTCTTGATGTTCGGAACAAGTAGTTGGCGAGTTCCATCAGGCTTCGCCATATCAATTGCAAGACCTAGGTTTACTGATTTGTTTTGTACAACTGCTGGTTTGCCATCAAGCAGTGTGTAACCAAAATTCATTTCTGGAATGTCGCGAAGTGCTTGCACAATCGCATAACCAATGATGTGAGTGAAAGAAACTTTTCCGCCGCGACCTCGTGCCAAATGATTGTTAATCACTGTTCGGTTGTCGACCATAAGTTTTGCAGGGATCGCACGAACACTTGTTGCGGTTGGAATGTTTAAAGAACTTTCCATATTTGTCACAACGCGAGCACTCGCACCTTTAAGCGCAATAACTTCGGCAGGTTCGGCTGCAACAGTTGGATCTAGATTTGGTCGCAAGTCGCGAACAGCAGATGGAATCGGAGCAGGCGCAACTGTTTGTGGTGTTGCAGTGTGAGGTTGGCCGGCCGGAACTTCTTGAGCTGGCGGCATGATGGTTGTGGTTGGTGGAGCGGTTATGAAAGTTACCTTTGGTTCGCTACTAGAAGGGGTAGGTGCAACTTCACCTGGTGTGTAGTCTGCGAAGAAATCCCACCATGCTTGGTCGACACTGTTTTTGTCGGCTTTGAACTTCTCGTAAAGCTCGTCTACGAGCCATTGATTTGCGCCGAATTGGCCTGGCTTTGGAGTCTGCTCTGACACTTCGAGCCTTTCGTGGAAGACCTTGTAGTTATGCGGGTAATTTCAAAGGGTCAGGGTAGTCCGTTTTGAGAGCAAATTGCTCCCCGCATCTGCATTCTTCTGTGCTCAGGATGCGCAAATGCGCCTGGTGCGAAAAGGTTCAGCCATGAGTTTCGCTGTGATTACTGGTGGCAGTCGGGGAATTGGGTTTGCCGCAGCCAAAATTCTTGGCTCGCAAGGTTTAGAAATTGGGCTGGTTGGCAAGAGCGTCGAGAGCGCTGAGCAGGCGGCCAATGAGCTTCGCGCACTTGGGGTCACGGTTCACCCCTATGGCTGTGATGTAGCGAACTGGGGTCAGGTTTCACAGATGGTGGACTATTTCGAAAGCATTTCACCAATAGATGTATTGATAAACAGCGCTGGAGTGATGAGCGATCGAACCGCGAAAACTGTACTTACATCAAATGAAGAATGGCATCGTGTGATGTCGACCAATTTAGATGGAGTCTTCAATACCTGCAATCTTGTCGGAAAGAAAATGCTAGAACGTAGAAGTGGTCGCGTTATAAATGTTTCTGCCTGCCTTGGTCGAATGAGTGGGCCAGGAACTGCTGGGGGACTCGCTCCTTATCGAATATCAAAAGCTGGTGTAAACGCATTAACAAAAAACATGTCTGCAGAAATGTCAGAGGGCAAGCGCGGAGTTTTTGTCGATGCAATGTGTCCAAATCACACCCGCACAGATATGGGTGGACCTGATGCACCTAGATCTGCAGAAGAAGCTGCCGACACAATTGTTTGGCTTTCAACTCGAGAACTAGTTGATGCGAATAATCAACCCGTTGTCACTGGAAAACTCTGGGAAGACCGCGCGATTATTCCTTGGTGATCTAAGAAACATCTTTCTTTGCGGATGTAAATGTAGCGATGACTCCAAAAGCAATTGCGTATCCAAGTAGAAGTAATCCGCCAGGAATCGGTTCTAAATACTTTGCACCATCTAGTGAACGAGCTTCGACTAAAGAACTCGCTGCACCTCCTGGCATCCATTTTCCAACATTCGGCAAAATTGCGAGAAAAAGTCTTTCAATCAACATTTGCCAGACAAGTGAAATCAAAATTGCTGCAATTTGATTTCGAATAAGTGCACCAAGTGCGATTCCCAATATTGAATACAAAACAAATGTCGCAAAAGTTCCAATGCAGACATTCACTATGTCTTGCGATGGAATATCAAAGTGTGGGCGACTATTGACTAGCCAAAGTGCAAGCGGGAGGCCAATTGCGAGATTTGCTACAGCGAAAACCGCTCCCCAAACTGCGTGAGTGATGAATTTTGCTGAGATCACTTGGCCTCGGACTGGATTTGCCAAGTAAGTGAAATTTAAGGTCTTGTGTCGCGTTTCTGAAGTAAAACCGACGATGCCGAAAATTAAAACAATTACGTGTGCACTCGCTAAGGAGGAATAAACCATTCGAACAGACATCTCAATTGTGAGCGGTGGGAGGGTTTGACCTGTGCCGTTGTCATATCCAGCAAGCAACGCATACATTGCAACATAAGTAATTGTTAAAGCGATTGAGCTTGCAAGTAAAACGTATGTCATACGAGTTGAACTGATCTTCCTAAATTCAGCTTTAATCAAATTCATCATTTTGCATCACCTGTTAGTTTCAAGAAAACATCTTCTAGATCGGTTCTGTGGTCGTACAAACTGTGCAATTCAATTTCATTTACTAGGGCCAATCGACCAACTTCAGAAGTTGTTAATCCAACGATATGAAGTGTTTGGGAGTTGTGTCGCTCGACCGAAGTTGGAGTTTTTCCATCAAGTCCTGCATGCAAGATTCCTGCAAACTTTTCACTATCAGGAGTTTGAACTTCAACAAAGTTAGAAGTTGAAGCGACGAGTTCATCTAGCGTGCAAGCTTTAACAAGTTTGCCGTGCGAAATAATCACAACGTCATCAACAGTTTGCTGCACTTCCGAAAGTACGTGGGACGAAATCAAAACGGTCCCACCATTGCTCGCGTGATATTGCAAAAAGCTACGCATCCAAGCGATTCCCTCAGGGTCGAGACCGTTTGCAGGTTCGTCCAAAACCAAGATTTCTGGATTGCCAAGTAGTGCGGCTGCCAAACCAAGTCGTTGTTTCATACCTAATGAATATGTCTGAACTCGTGCTTTCTTCGCACTAGTCATCCCAACTTGTTCAATGACGTTGTCGACATTCTTTAAATCTATTCCGGCTGCCATTGCAATCACAGCTAAGTTGTCATAACCCGTACGCCCAGGATGAAAACTTGGTTCTAAACAAACGCCTACCACTCCAAGTGGGTTTTCCAGATGGCTGAACTTTTTTCCGCGAATTAAAGCTTCACCAGAAGTTGGTTTGATTAATTCTGTAAGGCAGCGAAGTGATGTGGATTTGCCGGAACCGTTTGGACCGAGAAATCCAGTGACCCGACCTGGTTCCACCTTGAAAGACAAATCAGAAACCGCAGTGAAGTCACCAAATTTTTTAGTTAAGTTCGTAAACTCAATTGCACTCATACCTAAAAGGTACTCCAGTACTTAGGTATGTCGGTAGGGACTTGGTCCTAAATTCTAGAAAAGACTCGGCGGTTGTTCTGGAATGTGTTTTCTGGCTTCTCGATTGCGGTAAGTCGCCAGCCGTTTTTGAGATTCCTGGGCAATTTGCAGGTTTGTCTCAAGCAGTGACTTTAAGTTCTGTGGAGAATCTAGATTCCACAAACAATCATCTTTTGACGTCCAGAAAAAGCAAGATCTGCCTATATCAATAAAATCTATCGCGTTGGCGAGTGTTCCAGGACTTTCGTTGTCCCAAATAAATAAACCTTCGTCAGCTTTTTCAACCATTTTGCGGTCTTTAACTGTGTGCTTAGCCGCACTTTGTGATTTCAGACCAGAATCAATAATGCTAGTTTGCCAATTTCCAAAGTTGTTTCTTGGTTGATCCATACTTGTGAAAACCACAACATGTGGATACTTCGCATCAACTAAGAATTTTTGAAATAAAGAATCAGCACCAATTGCATCACCGACTAAGAACCAGGCGCTCCCATTCATGTGGTCAATCAGTTTTTCGACCACAGGCTGCGGAATATTCGTGAGATGGCGAGATCCGCCGAGCATCACTTTGGTCATGGCTTAATTTTAAAGTCTTTTACGAATGTGAAGGCGATACCAAACACGTGTGCGTTAGGCCATTTTTTGTATATGGCAGCTGAAGCGGCTCGCATAGTTGAACCACTTTCAATAACATCGTCGAGAACCAAGACATTTCTTGATGTTTCTTCGTCGAATTTCTGCGAAAGTTCGTATGCTCCTAAAACTTCTTTGAGTCGATCTTCAAGAATTGCGATTGACTTCAAAGTTCGGACCGGTGCGATTAGGCGTAGAGATTCAAAAACCCTTGAGTGTCCTCTATCTCTTAAATTTCGTGCGACAAATTTTGGAATACTGACTGTATTTGGCCTGTTAGCTGGCACAGTAATAATAAAGTCAAGGTTCGCTGGGAGCATTTCGCGAATGAAAGTGGATGTGAATTTTTCTAATTTTTGAATTCGTTCGTCGCTGCCGCTAAGTGGCTGATTTACATACTTAAGATCGTGAACGAGTTCTCCAAATTCACTTCGTTCACTAATTCCAAGTTCATTTGCTTGGGTGTATGTATTGAGTCCCCAAACTTCTTGGAAGCCAGGAATTTCAAATCTTGTATAGCAATTAGGAAGTGGGCATTCAATCCCAGGAATCCAGTGTTGATGATCCATTAGGCAAACATGGCAAAGCGAGGTGACAGGTAAATCGCAAAAAACTTGTGCCCGCGGCAAGAATCGAACTTGCGACCTTCTGCTCCGGAGGCAGACGCTCTATCCACTGAGCTACGCGGGCAATTTTGAGCCCAAATCAGGCTGAAGCGTAGTGGGCTGTGAGTGAGTTGCTCACGATTAGGCTTGGGCACCTTATGACCCCAGAAGAACTCGCAGAGCATGTAATTTCAAGCCTGAAATCTGCTATCAAGGCTGGG
>JAHEEQ010000060.1 GCA_024640585.1 Micrococcales bacterium | reverse complement strand
ACATTGAAACAACCGGCCTTGACATCGAAAAGGATCGAATCGTTTCAATTTCGATCATTCGGCTTTACCCAATAGAATCCGGAAACATAGAAGTGATCTTGAATAAAATCATCGATCCACGAATACCGATTCCAAAAGAAGCAACGGCTATCCATGGAATTTCTGATGATGATGTTGTTTTCTCAAAATCGTTTGATTGTTTTGCTTGGAAGATTGCATCGTGCCTGGCTTTATCGAAAACGATCATTGGCTTTAATATTAATGGTTTTGATCTACCGATGATCAAAGCTGAACTGGGTCGTGAAGGATACGAACTAAACACTGACGGGAAAATCATCATTGACTGCATGGATGTTTTCAAGGCCGACCACCCGCGGAATCTTGCGTCTGCTGTTCGCACTTATTGCAAACGCGAAATGGTCGCAGGCGCTCATTCATCACTGGTTGACGCCAAAGAAACGATGAACGTTTTTCTTGCGCAGTTGCAAGGACGAACGATCGATGACCTTGTGGCGTTAACAAAGTCTGTTGATGGCGATCGAAAATTCAAGCGAAATTCAACTGGCGAAGTTGTTTTTGCGTTCGGAAAACACACCAATAAAACGATCGATGAAGTGATGCGGCTGGAACCGCGATATATCAACTGGATGCTTGGAGGGAATTTCAGCGAATCAACAAAACAATTCTTGGAAGCAGCAATCAGAAGCGACACACAGTCAAAGGAATATTGCGAATATTTTGATGATGGGAAGTTGACATGAAAAACATTCATGCGTTTTTTGTTCGGTTTATCGATGACGAAGTGTCGGTTGAAATCCGAACAACGACAGAAAACTGGCCGTTTCATCGGGCGAAACTGGAATCATTCAACGGCGACAAAAAGAAAGCGCGGCAATGGTGTATCGACCGCGTGGACGAAGAAGATCAACGAATCGAAGCAACGAAAGGGAACCAGTGAAACTTGAAACTATCGACTTAAGCAGGCTATCGGCATCACCTATCAATCCACGGCAAGCAATTGGATCAACCGAAGAACTGCAAGCCAGTATAAAAGCCGTCGGCTTGCTTGCGCCTTTGGTGGTGCGCAAGCTTGAAGACAACCGATTTGAAATCGTCGCAGGGCATCGGCGCTTTGACGCTGTTCGTGAATTGGGATGGGAACGCGTGGATTGCCTTGTCGAAAAGCACGGTGATTCAGCGGTTGCGGAAATTCAACTTGTCGAAAATATCCAACGAAAAAACCTTACACCGATCGAAGAAGCAGACGCGTTCAATCGGCTGAAAAACGATTTCAGTTATTCGCCGGAAATGATTGCCACGCGCGTTGGCGTGAATCGATCCTTGGTCTATTCCCGCCTGCGCCTATGTTTGCTTACAGGCGAGGCGCGCAAGGCCCTCGTGGACGGTGTTATTGATGCGTCCGTTGGCGTGTTGTTGGCGCGGCTGAGTCATGCAGCACAGGCCAAGCTGGTGCAAAAGCTTGCTGGACTTTCAACAGCACACCAAACAGAAATCATCAAAACACAGCACACGGTTTCACTTCGTTCAGCGCCTTTTAAACTTGGTGATTCGAAATTGGATCCAGAAGCTGGCAGTTGTGATGCTTGCCCAAAGAATTCGAAGTGCGCAACGCCGGGACTGTTTGAAGATATCACCAAGGGATCGCCAACGTGTACCGATGTGCCATGCTACGAATCAAAAGTTCGCGCGGCATGGGAGAAGAAAACCAAAAACGAAGATGCGATCATAAAATCAGTGGCTGAAGGTCGATCGCTGTTCAAGTTTTCGAATCTTGCGTATGGATCGAAGTACGCAGAGGCATCAGAGCAATGCCAAGAGGATCCCAAAAAACGCACATGGGGGGAATTGGCGGCAACGTTGAAAGAGCCGCCAAAGAAAATTCTGGCGCCTGACGCTGACTTGAAAGTTCGTGAATTGGTTTTGCGTGACAAGGTGATTGAATCGTTGGCGGCAAGCGGATCGAAATGGGCGCAAAAAGCAAACGAAACCGAGACTAAAAACGAAACAGAACAAAAAGAAACCGCTCCCGAACAACGCTTTCACGTTCCACCTGAACTGTATTTCAAGATCGGTGATCTGTTCGAAATTTCAAGCGCAAACACAGGGAAAATTTCGATCGATGCACGCCTTGCGCATGTGTTGATTGAAGGCTGTTTGGTGTTCGATTACCAGGACGAATTATCACAACAGGCGTTCGATTATTTTGGGCTGAAATTAACCAAGAAAGTCGAAGAACTATCAACAGCTGACAAAAAGAAAGCCCTGAAAATTGCAGTGGCGTATCTGTTTTTGAATCACATCCAGTACGCAAAAAGCGAAAAAAGAGAAACAGAAGCCAATGCGATCGCGAAGGCGTTCGGTATTGATCTGAACAAAATCATGGAAAAATCGAAAGCAAAAGAAGACGCTGAAAAACTATTCAAACCAAAGAAAGGCACCAAGTGAAAAAGCAGCTGAACATCGAAGGCACAAAAGAAAACGCAATCCCCGAGCTTGATGCGCTTGCTGAACTGTATGTGAATGCTCGCGACAAACGAATGGAAGCATCGCAAGATGAAAAGGAACAGAAGACACTTCTGCTTGCTGAAATGAAAAAGCGAGGCCTTAAAGTGTACCGCGTTGATGCTGATGTTCCGTTGCTTGTGATGATCACCGAATCATTAGAAAACATCAAAGTTTCAGAGGTGGAGATAACGGGAGACGATTCCGATGAATGATTCATTGCTTTGCGAATCCGAAGGATTGCCACCGCATGGCTACGTTGGCGATATCGGATCCAGAAAGGCCGCTGAAAAATACGCGTTCAGGTTCCACGGGAAAGACGCGAACAGAGTTTTGCGTGTGAACGTGACCGATAGAAAAACAGGACAAGTGAAAGCTTTTGAAGTGCAGGTGATGGCCAATCGATGCATTGCTTCGGGGGATGATTGAAGATCAAAATTAGTCCCGTTCGATTGAAGCGCGTTGAAAGTATGAAGCGCGCATACTTCGAAATCCCATACAAAGAAGAACCGCGCGAAATGGTTTTGGATTGCGTAGTTGATTTCAAACTTACGGAATCTGGTCGCCCTAAATACGGAATGTACGCGATCGAAACTGATGGGTGTACACTGTATAAATGCCGATTTCTTGGGCCAACGTTTGATCACCATAAAGGCATTGAATGATCATCACTGAAAGACTTTCAAGAATAAACGCGGCAAATCGGAATCCAAAAGATCACGAAAGAAGCAGATTTCATGAGGTTTGAATACACAACCTACGACGGGCTAAGCCGCGAACAAACAAAGGCCAACAGCTTCGAGGGCGCTGCAATTTATCGTGCGATGACATCGGGCGCGCGAACGATTTATGTTTGGGAACATGGCATCAAGTGGCGTGTTGAAATGGAGTTGAACGACGAAGGAACACCAAGAATTACGAACATTGAAAGGGAAGAATGAAGAATTCGAAGAAATCGCACAAAGAATCACCAACGAAACGAAAGGCAAAGAATGAATACATGCATACAGCATCTATGGATTTTGCCGCAGCGTCCCGATTATTCAATGCATCCAAAGGACGAATTCCGGAACGGAGAGCACAATGGAAATGAATAGCAAAGGCTTAGTTTGTACTCTTGATGTTGGTTCTAGAAAGGCCGTACTGCAAAACAGTTTGATTTACAAAAAACATGTTCTTGTTTGTTTTCATGACGGGGCCTCTGTTTCGTCCGAGCTT
Source organism: Micrococcales bacterium (assembly GCA_024640585.1). The sequence goes on along the minus strand of JAHEEQ010000060.1, from coordinate 1,514 downwards.
TTCAATAACTGGAAAGATGCGACAAATGCGGCTGATTGTTTTCTTTATGAAAAAAAACAAAAGAGCCACAAAAAGAAACAGAAGACGGTGAATCGCCATGACTTCAATGATGCAAAAACCGAAAGGGGAAGAATGAAAAACATTGTTTGCGGAGAGAACACAAATGAAACGCAATAAATATTTGAAGTATTCTTATGGATTCAAAGAGTATCTTTTCAATTTTGGGCCATACAAGGGGCGGTCTATTCGTGCAGTAAAAAAAGAAAAGGGCGATTCATACCTTGAATACGTGCTTTCACTCGCAACCGACGAAAAAGAAAAGATCGCCCTACGGTTGCTGATCGATGGAGTACTTCTGCAAACGAAAGGGAAACCATGAATTCAATGCAAAAACTGGATACAATAGAGACTTTTGGTCGCGAAATACGAACCAAAAAGAAAGCAATGGATGCCGCTTTAGAAGAGCTTAACGAAAAAATCATTCAGCTTGAAAAAGCACTTTCGCGGAAGAAGCTAAACGGAATCAAAGCGCGCGTAATTATTTCAGACAAAGCAGATAAACAAAATCAAACATACTTACAGTTTTCATGCGTTGATGACCGCGTATCTCTTTTGATTCAGCATTACGAAGCACACGAACGCTTGCCAGCCATTCGACTTCAAGATGCTCAAAATCATATAAAAATAGATGCGATTTGGCACACGCATTTGTTGATCGGGGAGATACTCTTTCAAACTGAATTGTGTACGCAGCAATCCGTTGAGTGTTCGCAGCATCTTCTAGACATCACAAAAATTATTGAAAAGACTGAAAGGGAATAAATGAATACATACATTGTATGGCACGACGACAAGAAGAACGCGCAAGAAATCAAAGCAATTTCAAACCATGAAGCAGCGCAACGATACGCGCTTGGGAAGCCTGCGACAGAGGTTTATGTGCGACAAGAAGGACAAATGGAACTGACCGCATACAAGACTGATGGCCGCTATGGCGTTTGGCGGATCTCATGAGCGTTAAGCCTGATTGGTGGATCAACCTCATGGCCGCTGAGCATGCCATGATTTCGCCGTTTGAAGCGAAACAGGTATCAAGCAAGCCGATTCACAGGACTGATGGATCGCTGCTTGGTGGCGTCGCTGAAAAGGTGATTTCGTATGGACTTTCAAGCTATGGCTACGATGTTCGGTGTGCGCCTGAATTTAAAGTTTTCACCAACATCAATTCAACCATCATCGATCCAAAGACGTTCGATCCAAAAACATTTGTGGACGTGAAAGCCAATGAATGCATCATTCCACCAAATTCTTTCGCGCTTGCTCGAACGGTTGAATACTTCAAAATTCCGCGAAATGTATTGGTGGTTTGTTTGGGCAAGTCGACCTATGCGCGATGCGGAATCATCGTCAACGTGACACCGCTTGAACCTGAGTGGGAGGGCCACGTGACGCTTGAGTTCTCGAATACAACACCATTGCCCGCGCGCATCTATGCGAATGAGGGCGTCGCACAG
>JAHEEQ010000051.1 GCA_024640585.1 Micrococcales bacterium | reverse complement strand
AGAGCATAAAACTGTGCCGCGCTGCCCTAAAAAGAAGGGGCATAAAAATCGACAGCTTCGAAAAAACGCTACGTTTGTTTTTATTAGCGTTCAGCTACTCAGCCCAGCCCCTCTTGTAAAAAGTGCGTTGTAGGGCGTTTTTGATGCCCGCATGAGCTATGGACAAAGCTTAGCGCTCGTATGCATCTGGGCACACAACAAAGAAACGCATTTAAATTGAGCTTATTCCCAGGGGCGAGGTCTGCGCTTGCTTTGCAATTCACCAACGTTCATCTCACCCTGAAGTGGGGCAGCGTAGAAACGATCAATCATTTCAGGGCTGGTTCTGGCATTCCTTGCGAGGGTCAGAGTGTCAACAGCTCTTCCAAACATCAAACGGAACATGATGCAGCTATGACGAAGGCTATACATAGTCCTAGGTTCACCAATGTTGCTGACTTTCAAATTGGTGATGCTGAGCAAGATATCGAATTGCTTAGCTAATTTTTTCATGGCGTTGTCACGTGACTTAGCCTGCGTCATGAATACATAGTCATCAGGTTTAACGGGCCTGCCTAATTCAAGTTCTTGTCGTCTGCAAATGCGCTCATAGACTTTGACAGCCCAAGGCATCGTAGTGATCGGAAAGCTGTGTCCTTTGCTTGGTGGAAGTGTCAACCTCAAGTACGTCCATTCACGTCGAATGATCTCAACATGCTTATGTTGCATGTTCCTGATGTCTGTTGGACGTATGTAACTGTTGACCATGAAAACGATTAGGTCAGGCAAATCCTTTGTCATCTCATATCGTTTGATAAGTCGATCATTCGGGCCAAGCCTCCCGCCAACTTCGCAGAAGTAGGTGCTTTCTTCCGCTTCACCGTGATAGCGCCATTCCATTCGTTTGCCAGCTAGTTGTTTGCTGACTTTCGTTATTGTTTTGTACTCACCAACGTTGAACCATCCGCGTGGTCTATCTTCGACGCCGACTTTAGGAAACTCCGGCAAGTGTTCGAGGTATCCATGTCGAGCACCGTGTTGTAATACTTTGCGAACAAGGCCCATGTAGTTGCTAACTGTCGAGACACTTAGCTTAGGTTCGAGCTTAGAGATCTTTTGCAAAAACTCATCTAGAACTTTGTAGTTGATGGTCAAGATGTCCATGTGCCCAAAGAAGGGGAGGATCAGTTTGTCAAAGCGCAACTCACTATTTTTCAGTGTCAATTCAGCTTGCTGCTTGCGATCAACTTTTGCCTGTTCACTTTCTAAAAGAAGTTTGCAAACCTTCCTGAACGGAACAACTTCCGCAGCATTGACATCGCTGGGAATGCCCTCAAAATTTCCACCGCGCATGCGAAAGTTAATATCGTCATAAAAGCGCTTGGCAGCTTCAAGTGCCTCACGTTTGCTTTCTGTTTTTGTTGTCCTTTTGTAGATGCGCTTTTCGGCGTAGTAGCGAACCCACCAGTAGCTTGATGCTGGGATTTTGAAGATCACAAGTTTTCTTGGATACCCAGGAATTCTTGTAATCGTCTCTTGCAAAGGGACGGAACGATGACGTTCAACAGATGATGGATTAAGAGCTTGCACCATGACTCACACTCGTTAGGTTTTATGTAGTGTGTTTTCTGAAAAGTTGGGCAGTCAACCGAATATGGCTAGATCTGTGGCTTTTAGACAATCTTTGAGTAGGCCCTGCAATTCTTAATTTTCCGCAGGGCAAAACTCACAAGACTTCTGTCGCTTCAGTCTCATCATCTTCATTAGTTGATTTATTCTTTGATGCAGATTTCACTTGCCATCGGTGAGCTTCGTACCAATCCTGAATGTCCTTGGCTGCTTTTGCATATTCAGCGTCACCGTATCCTTTCAATACGCTTTGCAATGTAGAGACATCTGGCGTCAAGATTGAAATGTCGCTATAACCTTTTTCGATTGCTTTCTCGCTGTTACGGTTTAAGACATCCCACATATGAGTTATGTCATTCCGCATTGAGCAGACTAGTCCATAGTTATTTAACAAGTTTTCCAATTCAGTCATTGATGAATCAGTCAAATTGAATCCGTCAATAACTTGAGCTGTATATTTCAAAGTCATGAATAGGTTGGAATGAACTTCTGCGACAGTGACTAAGTAGTCGGTGCTATGAGATTTATTCCAGTCTCTTTCTTCACCTCGAATTTCTTGCAGAGTCATCAACAATCTGTGCAATCTGCTAACTTCGTAACTGTTTTTCCCTCCGCTCTTGTAGTACTTGCCATCTGGAATATGCAATAACTTTTTGAGATCTTTCATCTTGGGCAGTTCGCCGTCAAAATGAGATCGCATCAAGATGATGGTTGCTTGTCCGTGGGGTCCTAGAAATTCACTCATGCTTTTCTCCTGTGTAATGAGCTGATCCCCGAGTGACTCGGGGATCAATCTCTTAGGCGGGTACTTTGACGGCTACGCCTGCAACAACATGATCAGATTGACTTGGGGCGTTGAGCATTACTTCTGGTTGAATAGATGCATTGATTGCTGGTAATCCACTTGGCTGATAGCCCTTGTCACCCGGCTTCATGCCCCAACCAGATGTGATTCCAAGCTTCTCACGCAATACATCCAGCTTTTCTTGGGTGCCAGCTAAATCGTCGGAGAGACTTGCTTCAGCAACTAAAGAAAGCAGTTGTGCTTCAACGGTTTCATTAACTCTGATGAACCGCACTACACGACGTTCATTTCCTCCTGGATTGACACAGATAGCGAATTCGAACGATCCTTCCTTTTTTCCTTCAGATACGGTGTTGATTACGAACTTCTCTTCGACTTGAACTACGGTTTGTGCCTGCTTAGCATTTGCTAAAAGAATCTTTCGCAACATGTCAGCTTTAGCTTCTTTGTGTTCTTTGATCGACTTACTTGCTTCAGCTTCTTCTTTTGTAGCTGTGATTTTTCCTATGCCACCACGTTCCTTGATGTAGTTCGGTAGCTCATGCGCAGTGAGGTTCTCGTCATGTGCAACTTGCAGAACTTTCGAATATGAATAAGCAGTTTGGCGATCAGTTGGAAGGATGAATCGCAGAACAGTGGTCATCCATGGAGTGTTGACCTGAGTCTTGATTTCATGCTCTTCTTCCAGTCGTTCACGCATACGCTGAAGAATGTGGTCACGCAAAGGGGATTCGTTGATTTGCAAGGCATAGCTATAAATCGCGCCTAGAAGGGAATACAGCTCCTTAGTTCCACGAACTACGTACGTTTCTACGTATTGATCGTTCATCTTGGCAAGGTTCTGCGCTTGTCCCAAAACCATGTCGACTTGGACATCATTAGCGCTTTTGTCGCTAGGACGACGGCTAGCAGAACCGCCGAGTGTGCGATTCATCAGCAATCCGAATGCGAGCTCATCTACTGGGGCAGCTACTGCGACTGGGGTGTGACCGTTGGTTTGTGGCGTATTAGTGTTTTCCATGATTTATTCCTCAAGTTGATAAAACCGGTCGGAATTGACGCGGAGTTCAAGACTAAAAGCAATAAATCTGAGAAATTTCATATTTTGTTCAAGACAAAACATGAAAAACCTTTTAGCAATTTCTGATACCGGACAGACTTCTATGCCCCAAACAAGTGGAGGCAGGGTTTGTGAACTTGCTTGTCGTGGCTACTTGGGGGCCTGGTTTGAGGCATTAAAACTCTCACCGCATTACGTACAGATGTGCCGCACTGGAATGTTCATGAGCGACGCATCATTCAAGACTTATGAGCTTTTTGGCGCTTTGGAAAACCTATCGTTTGAACAATGGTGGATTGCAACAGGGGTGAGAAAACTAGGTTGTGGCTGTATTGAGTTAGAGCCAGGCTTGGAGCTTACCTATCAGTCTAGTCAAGACGAGTTCAAAATTTCAGTGCGGAATTTTGCTCCACAAAATTTTTCTCGTCTTACATTTCACGACATAGCAGCAGTTGTTGATGCCTGCAGTTGCGACTTGTTATCTATAAATCCTGCGATTTGGCCTTTTTTCAAGGCTCGTATTTCTCCGTACTCAATTAACAAGTCACTAAGCGTGTTCAAAGCTTGTCAATGTCTTGGCAAGACAGATAAAGTGAAAATGTGGGAAATTGGAGAGCAGTTGAATTTAAAGAAATCAGCAACCTGTAACAAAAATGATTGGCGAATCGATGTTGCAGATAAACACATCCAAATGGGTAAGTTAGTGAGCGCAGAAAACAAACGAGGAAAGAATCTATCGTTTCATGCGTCACAAGGAATTTTTCCTTGCATACGTAATACAAGTTAACAGCGTGGCATTCCCCAAAACTGTATACATCATTAAAGCGTAGTCCGTCTCTCTATTACGCAGTCGAACTTTCTTACATTAAGACTAGACCACTATTTTTTAATCAATTTAAGCTTCTGCGCAAGGCTGTATCCGACAGTTCCGTATTCTGCAAATTCGGTTGCATTTTTTCCGTGACCGGTAATTGATTCAGCTAAGGGCATAGCTATGCATAAGTCGCATGTCAAATTTCATAATGCAATTCAACCACCTTAATATTTTGAATTAGTTGAAAGCACTGCCTAATCTGGACATTGCCTAAGCGAGGATTTATTTTTTGCAGTAGATTCATGTTCAATTGGGTTTCCGAACAAGTAAGATTCAATGTTGACGTGTTGAATGAGGGGCAAATGAAGGCTGTTTCAATTACAAAAATGCAGAAGGCGTCAGATCAACTTTGCAAGTTGCTGAGGGTGATCGCTAATCCTGACAGGCTAATGATCATTTTTCTTCTGTCAAAAGGCGAGAAATGTGTGGGTGAAATAGAAGAGTCTTTAAGCATTTTTCAGCCGACACTCTCGCAACAACTTGCTGTTTTGCGCAAAGAAAATCTTGTTTCAACGCGAAGAGTTGGTAAAAATATTTATTACCAACTCGAAGGCATATGGGCATTGCCCGTCATACAGACTTTGTACCAACAAATGTAAAAAGTAATAAAATTTGGCTTATGACCAAAGGCTGCTGGAATTTAGTCAATTTGTTTGCTAAATCAGCTTTGACACAATCGTCTAAGTTGTTGCTCTATCTGTCACTAGCCGTTCACCCAACACTGTACAAAAATTAACTATTTATGGCGTCAAAAAAAAACATTACATCTTTAGATGCGCCTATATCAGCCAAAAAAGCAGCTTCGTCTGAGAAGGTAGCTAGCAAAAATACTACGCGCAAACTGACTAAGAGCACTACAAAAAAGAGCGGCCCATTAAAAACTTTGCCCAAATCAGTTAACAGTGCTAATGTTGATTTAATGTTTGAGATCGCTGCTGAGACATTTCGAATAATGTCTGCGCCAATGCGTCTGAAAATAATTAACTGCTTGTGTACTGAAGAGAAAAACGTGGGTCAGTT
>JAHEEQ010000049.1 GCA_024640585.1 Micrococcales bacterium | reverse complement strand
CTGTGAGTGAGTCAAATCGAGGGTGTGTGACCTTCGTCCCACTCACAAAAATAGCTATTTTGTGAGTGAATCTAGGCTAATTTGCCTGATACTTAACTCCGCGAACAGTCTTTTTGCCTCTCCGTAAAACCAATAGATGATTACCAACTAAAAGTTCTAACTCAATTGGTGCATCCGATTCAGTGATTTTCACGTTGTTTAAGTATGCGCCGCCTTCTTCAACAGCGCGACGTGCTGCGCTTTTTGAATTTACGATTTCAGTGCGAACAAAAAGTTCTGCAATTGAAGGAAGTTTTCCATCTATTAAATCTGATTCATCTAATTCAATTAAACCAGCTTCACGCAATGCTGATTCAAGTGTTTCAACATTAATGGAATCTAATTCTGCTTGACCAAATAAAGCTGCACCTGCATTTGCAGCATTAACTGCAGCTTCTTCGCCATGTACAAGCGTTGTAATTTCGTTTGCTAATTCACGTTGACCGATGCGTAAGTGCGGTTCGGCATTTGACCGTTCAATGATTTGAGAAATTTCTAGAACAGATTTGAAACTGTAAGTATTGAAATAAGTTTGTAAATCGCGATCATCAGAATTCAACCAGAATTGGTAAAAGGCGTAAGGACTTGTGAGTTGCGCATCAATCCAAACTGTTCCAGATTCTGTCTTTCCAAATTTAGTTCCATCAGCTTTTGTAATCAATGGCGTCGTGAGCGCGTGAACGGTTTTTCCCTCTGTTTTACGCACTAATTCACACCCTGAGGTGATATTTCCCCACTGGTCTGAGCCGCCAATTTGCAATATGCAATTATGTAAACGGAACAACTCAACGAAGTCGAGAGATTGCAAAATTACGTAAGAAAATTCCGTGTAACTAATACCCGCACCATTAAGTCGGCTCGCTACAGCATCTCGATCAAGCATGCGATTTACTGAGAAATGTTTACCAATGTCTCGAAGCAATGAGATTGCTGAATAATTTTTAGTCCAGTCATAATTGTTAACGAAAACAACTGCGTTTGCACCATCTGTTTTGAAAAACTTCTCCATTGATGTAGAAATTCTGTCGACCCATTCATTGACAATTTCAGTTGAATTAAGAGATCGTTCTGCAGTCTTTCCACTTGGATCCCCAATCAATCCGGTAGCGCCGCCCACGAGTGCTAATGGACGATGGCCTGCATTTTGCAAACGACGCATGGTCACAATTTGGGCCAGATTTCCGAGGTGAAGCGCTGGTGCTGTCGGATCAAAACCGCAGTAGAAAGATATTGAGTCAGCAGATAGGGCTGCCTTTAGCTCTTCTAAATCAGTTGTTTGCGCAATTAGATTGCGCGCTTGTAAATCTGCTAAAACATCGTATGCCATAGGCGTATTGTGGACTAGATGCAAGAAATTCTTATGCGATACCTAAACGTCCACGCAGTGTTTGCAATTGTTCGCGAACTCGTTCAGGCGCAGTGCCACCAAATGCATTTCGGGCCTTCATCGACCCAGAGGTAGTTAGCACTTCCCTAACTTCCGAGTGCAATTCAGGCGAAATGGATTGGAAATCTGCATCGGAAATTTCCCAAAGTTCGATTCCTTTTTCTTCAGCGAATGCCACGCAGGTTCCAGCTATTTCGTGAGCCTTACGAAATGGTGTTCCATTTCGGACTAGCCACTCTGCAATATCTGTCGCGAGCGCAAAGCCAGTTGGTGCTGAATTTTCCATAATCTCGGTGTTGAAGGTTATTGTTTTAATCATTCCTGTGACTGCGGGAATTAGTACCAAAAGTGTGTCTACTGCATCAAAGACAGGTTCTTTGTCTTCCTGTAGATCGCGGTTGTAGCCAAAAGGTAAAGATTTGGCAGTAGCTAAGAAACCAGTTAAGTCTCCAATTAGTCGCCCAGCTTTTCCGCGCGATAGTTCAGCAATATCGGGGTTCTTCTTTTGCGGCATAATCGAAGAACCAGTGGAATATGAATCGTGAAGGTTTGCCCAACCGAATTCGCGTGAATTCCACAGCACAACTTCCTCACCAATACGTGACAAGTTGATACCTATTTGCGCGGTTACGAATAGAAATTCCGAAACGAAATCACGAGCAGAAACCGCATCAATGCTGTTGGAAAGCGCCCCAAGGAATTCGAGCTCTCGAGCAACCCCTTGTGGATCTAGTGGCAAGGATGAGCCTGCTAGGGCTCCTGCACCCATTGGTGAATAGTTATGTCGATCTCGCCAATCTTTAATGCGTTCAATGTCTCGTATCAATGCATGGCAATGTTTTGCAAGTTCATGACCGAATGAAACAGGCTGAGCATGTTGTAAGTGAGTAAACCCAGGCGCTGGATTGTCAACATAATTTTCGGCTTGTTCGAGAAAAGCAAAAGCCAGTTCGGAAATCATTTTTTCAATTGTGAAACTTTGTTCGCGGATATACATTCGAAAATCTGTAGCTACTTGATCGTTACGACTTCGACCTGCGCGAAGCTTTCCACCTAAATCGTCGCCAAGAATTTCAATCAACCCTCTTTCGAGCGATGAGTGCACATCTTCGTCAGAATCCAAAGGCAAGAACAAACCGGCAGCAATCTGTTCAGCAAGAGTAGAAATTCCATCGAGCATGGATTCAAGTTCGGTTTCGGTTAAAAGGTTGGCAGCATGCAAAACTTTTGCGTGTGCGGCACTTTGGCGTAAATCATAGGGAGCTAACCGCCAATCAAATTGCACAGAACGGCTCAAAGCAACCATCTCTAGCGATGCAGGTTCTTTGAATCTGCCACCCCAAAGATTTGAATTCTTTTCTTTAGCCATCTGGAATCTATTCCTTACCTTTTATCTGCTTTTGCAATCAACGACATTAATAAATCTCGCACATGTGTTGCTGCTTCAACACTCGGAGTAACGACCATGACGGTGTCATCACCAGCAACAGAGCCAATGACATCTGGCCAAACATGTCGATCGATTGCACCGCCTAGATAATGAGCAGCACCTGCTTTTGTGTGAATTACAACTATGTTCAGGGCTGCATCTACACCTGTTACTACTTCATTCGCAACTCTGCTCAATCTTGCTTGAGCGTCGATGTCTAAAAGTGGCTGTGGAATGCGCGACGGATCGCCTGCTGGAGCAATTGCATAAATTGAATGACCAGAGGAACTTTGAATTTTGACGGCACCGATTTCATCGAGATCGCGGCTCAAAGTTGCTTGCGTAACTTCATATCCGTTTGCGATCAGCCTTGAACGCAATGCGCTTTGAGTACGAATCTCTTCGCGAGTAATCAAATCGATAATTCGCTGTTGCCTAGCTGTGCGGGACGGAACATTCATCATTCCACCAAATTTCCTAAAGCATCTACAAATGTCTGCAATTCCGATTTTGTTATGTCTAAAGGTGGGGCTAGTCGAATCACATTAGGTTTTACAGCATTAATCAAAAAACCAGCTTCTGCGGCTTTTTTTGTCACATCGGTCGCAGTCTCTGTTAAAAGTTCAATTCCATACCAGTGGCCAGCGTGACGGACATTTACAACTTGTTTTAAATTGAGGGCTTTGATTTGTTCAACAAACCAACTAGAAGTTTCTATAACATTTGAAAGAAATTTTGGCTCTGTAACCACATCCATTACCGAATTTGCAGCGGCGGCGGAGACTGGATTGCCTCCAAAAGTGGAACCATGCTCCCCTGGTAGAAAATTCTTTGCAGCAGAATCGGTTGCAACAACTGCGCCGATTGGCATGCCGCCTGCTAAACCCTTGGCTAAAGTCACAATATCTGGATGCAAATTATGTTGTTTGTAATTGAAGAACGTTCCAGTTCTTCCTACTCCCGATTGCACCTCGTCAACAATGAGGAGAGCTTCAAATTGTTTGCACAACATTTCACAGGCCTGCAAGAAATCAGTGGCCCCGGCATTCATGCCGCCTTCGCCTTGAAATGGCTCGACAAAAAGTCCACAAACATCATCTGCAAATTCATTATTAAGGGAATCTAGATTATTGAATTCGACAAATCGAACTTCGTAGCCAAACGGGGAGAACTTGTCGCGTTTTTCAGGATTGCCAGTGATTGCAAGTGCACCGCTAGTTCTGCCGTGAAATCCATTTTTCATTGCCAGAATAACCTGCTTCGAGCCATCAGGTTTCAATGCATATCCATGTTTGCGTGCTAGTTTCAACGCTGCTTCCTTTGCAGTTGCACCGTCTTGGCAGAAGAAAACTTTCCCAGTTGATTCAAACTGAGCAACAAGTTTCGCCGCGAGCTCAAGTGAACTGCTGTTCATATACAGATTACTGCTATGCAGCAATCTATTTGCCTGATCCGAAATCGCTTGATTAATCTTCGGGTGACTATGGCCTAAGACCGAAACTGCAATGCCGCCAAGTAAATCTAAATATTTTTTTCCTTCAACATCCCAAACATACGAACCTGTGCCATGTGAAATCGCAATTGATGGCGAACCGTAGTTGGCTATCATCAATTCATCCCATTTAACGATCAGTTCCTTATTTGTGGTCATTTAGGTTCCGCCATCACCATGGTGCCGACACCAGAGTCTGTGAAAACTTCGAGAAGTAATCCGTGGGCAAGTCGGCCATCAATAATGTGCGCTCTTGATACGCCGCCCTTTACTGCACGCAAGCATGCATCCATTTTCGGAATCATTCCCGAGGAAAGAGATGGCAGAAGATCTTCGAGATCTTTGACATTGATTTGTCGAATTACATCATCACTCTCAGGCCAATTTCGATATAGACCTTCGACATCGGTCAGAACAACAAGTTTTTCTGCTTGCAGCGCTACCGCTAGTGCTCCAGCAGCCGTATCAGCGTTTATGTTGTAAGTCTGTCCGTCTTTACCAGTGGCCACAGTGCTAATCACCGGGATCATTCCTGAATCCAGAAGCGAAAAGATGTGATCTGGGCGAATTTCAATAACGTCTCCCACTAGACCTACATCGACCTTTTCACCAGCAACATTAGCCAGTCGCTTTTCAGCAGTGAAAATGTGCGCATCTTCTCCACTGACACCTACTGCACGAGGGCCATAAGCATTGATTAAACCAACCAATTGTGGCTGAACTTGACCTGTCAAAACCATGCGGACAACGTTCATAACCTCAGGAGTCGTAACGCGCAATCCACCCTTGAATTCACTTGGTACACCAAGTTTCTCTAACATAGAAGTAATTTGCGGACCACCACCATGCACAACAACTGGTTTCAATCCAGCAAGTCGCATAAAAACTATGTCTTGCGCAAATGCAGCTTGCAACGACTCGTCAACCATTGCGTTTCCACCGTACTTAACCACAACGGTTGCACCATTGAATCTTTGAAGCCAAGGAAGCGCTTCGGCAAGTGTGGCTGCCTTTTCAAGCAATTGTTCGCGGTTTGTCATGA
>JAHEEQ010000048.1 GCA_024640585.1 Micrococcales bacterium | reverse complement strand
CAAGCACCAGTGATCATGTTGGCTCCACAGTTGCGCAACTTATTTGGTCTCTATACAAGCCTGCATGAATCTGCCAGCTTACTTAACGAAGTGTTACGTGCAGACCCCCAGAGATTTTTCGATCTTCAAAAGGTTGACCAAATCAACCAAGCAATTCTTGCAATCAGTCAGGGGCTATCTAAGCGCGTCTCCGGCCGAAAGCCACAAGAGGCTATTCAAGCAGCGCGGGAACTAGCAGCTAAATTTGGCGTTTCAAACCTTGAACCAGAGTGCATTAAAAATGAAGCTGTCAACACTGAATGCGTTGCCACACAAATTGTTTTCGCGAAAGATTTTGTACTTCCTTCGAACGGTGATCTAAGCGCAATGGTGGGAAACAAAAAAGCTGTTGACCTTAATAGCTTCCTGCTATCAAACCTGCGTATATTTTCTGAAGCCAGCGATTTTTTGAGCAATAAATACAGAGATAGCTATGACTTTGCCCCCACATTTGGTCGGCGTCAATCATCATCCTCGCGCATTGAGCTATTCTCAGTTGCACGCTTTCGCTCAGGAAACATAAAGACTGCTTACATTTACGTTCCCTCATGGTTCAGTGCCAACGCACCAGTCTTGTCCAACAATGAGCGAGCGCCACAATGCTTCACAGGCGGTACTTTGCCATTGCAAGTGCACGGAAAACTCCCTTTAGTCAACTATTGGCATGACTGGCATATGCAGGTCATCGACCTACAAAATGACGCATTACTGGGTGAGACTCGCAACATTTCATTTGACCAAGAATCTGGCATCTTGAATTTTGAGTCCCTGCCTTTTAATTCCCAGAATCGTCCGACCTCAAATGAGGTGGGGGTCAAATTAGCAACACAATTTGGATTCTCAGAAGTAGCGCTCTCAACTATTCGAATGAGGCTTCCACTTCATGAGCAAAGTGAGATTTTTAAGGCACTAGAAGGTAAATCAACATTAATCTCAGGTGAAAAAGGACAGTTGGAAATTCGTGACGCAGGAAGCGCATCATGCGTTCGCTCTATGGAGGTTCAGCTACCTGATGGATCCGAGGTTCATAACAACAATAATGAGCCGTCTCGGATTGACGTAGATTTGAGTAAGACAGCGCCTACACAGTTGACGATGAATATTAAGCAATCAGGAACTGATCCTATTGCCGTTAACTTAAGGGTACTAAAGCCACGAGCACGCATTACCCGAGTTGAACACGCTCAGTGGGAAGACTATGTAACGGTCATCGGTACTCAACTTGAACGTATTTCCCGCATAGAGATAGGGCAATCTATTTGCACTCTTGATGTTGGTACTCTGCCCACCTTTACCGTCAATAAACAAGCATTTAAATGTGACACGAACATTCGTGATAACGCACATCTTCCCGAACAAGTGCTAATAGTTCACCATGAAGATGAACCCTCAGCTCAGCGTGTCCTTCTCAATAAGATACTGGCCAAACCACGATTTAGTATTTCTAGCAGCGTCAACAACTCTCTAGTCATTAGCCCATCAGCAAAAGCGCTGCAATGGCATCTCTCACCTACGGACCACTATTTGAGCGAAGACTCAGGACTAAACGTTTTGTTTCAAGCGGAATCGCCCTACACCCTTCAGCGTGGCTCCTACATGCTTCAGATTCGTTTCAAAGATGATCCTCAATCTGATCGTCAGCCAATCAATACACCTTTGATTGCAGACTTTTCGCACAATGAACTACGTACGAAAAATCCAATTAGCTTTTCTCAGTCTGATTTACCAAGTGTCATTAATTCATTAGAGTACCGAATCCAGCACAACACTTCTGGACAAGCCAGTGAATGGGGCAACTTACCAAGATCAGTCATAGTGCTTCCTGATCTACAAAGCGCGAATTGTTCTGCAACAAGTGATTCATGGTTAGTTAGCGGTAAAAACTTAAACCTGATTGAATCAATACGGGTTGATGACAGTGGCAAAAATGAAGATTTTCAATCCGCTCAACTAGTATCTTGCCCACAAGGACTTTGCCTCAAAGTCCCTGCCCCATTAACAAAAGATTCCATCGATATTCGAATTCGGTGGGTTGATGACCGGGAGTTCAATGCCGTAATCCCGGGAATCACAAAAGATTGCTATAGCAAACCTAGTGTGAATTAAGCAAACTTCGCATGGCTTGTTAGCAGACAGTCAAAAAAGGAAACACGTAAAAATCGATTTTTATTTGTAATTGATGACAGCATTAGCAAAGTATTTTGTCAATCTCGGGACCATCCATGGAAAAACTATAAATACAATTAATGTCGAGGCTGGATATCCAATGACTATCCGCTTAGCCCATTCAATCCAACCACCCTGCGCAGTCCATCCACGAATCAGCATGACCGCTGTGACTCCTGTTACAGAAGTTAAAAAACAACCAATTAATCCAACACAGATGATGGGATATGCACGCTTCAGTGAAGCTCGAATAGATGTAATTTTGGTCATTAAATCATTTATGGCCTAAAGGAATACGAGCAGCAGAAGCATCTGTATCAATTAAACGCATGAGCTTTGCCAAATCTTGATCAAGTCGCTCCAACGTTTTTGCATCCAATTGCTCAAGTGCATGTGGAAGAACCCCAGAAAATGGGGCTGGTGCTCTTTTCAAGATTTTTGCACCAGCTGGTAGTACATGAAGTTGAACAGTGCGGCGGTCAGCGCCGTCTTTTCTGACTTCTACCATCTCAAGCTTAACCAAGCCTCTAACAAGATTGCTGGCTGTAGTTTGGTGGATATCTAGTGCGATTGCGAGGTCGTTTACACCAATTCCTTCGTTGCTGGCAATGATGCTCAATGCCCAAACTTGAGCGCCACCAATTCCCACTTTCTTTTCAATGCTTTGAAAATGGGTTTTAACAGTGTTGAAAACAAGCCTGAATTTACGTAGCACTCGTTTTGACGCATCAAGACTCAGTTGACTTTCTTCAGTCGTCAATTTTTTATTGGTTTTTTGGGCTGTAGTGCCAGCTTTTTTAGTAACCATAGTTCATTCGCAATACGAATTTTGTGATTCTGCAATGCTACTTCCTTTAGAAGCCATGAATGCAAATCTCCTGTAAAAAAGAGGGCCCCGAAGGGCCCAAACCGGAAATATCATCATCAGATCATTCATATTGTATTTGTACAAATGAATAGATCAATTAAAAACTGTCTTGTTAGTTCCAAATTTACTTTGCAAGACTCGCGCTCGAATTTCTGCAAGTCGGATTTCTATGCTGTGAGGAATTTGATCGACTGCATCATCTAGGCGATGAACAATTCGACAAACAAACTCATCTTGTCCGAGCAGGTCTTCAATTTGACGTCTAGATTGCATCGACACACTCACTCTCCAACTTCAACCTCGGGCGAACCTTGGCTACCTCCGACTATTGACTTGCGAGTCATGCGCTTGGAAGACATCACACTTTGCTGAATAGCTTGTTCACGTTTTGTCCATAGCGTCTGCAGATAGTCCCAGAGATAAAAATCCAATGCGACAACGCTTGCGATCAAGAGAGTCACGAAGAGTTTCACTATCACTCAAACCTAAAAAGTTTTGACATGGCGGCAATTATATTTGTACAAATGTACTTTTCACTAGAGTAAACCACTACACAAGAAATATTTAACCTGCATCACGTACCAATCGAAAGCCTAAAAGAGGATATCGACTGGTGGGAGTGTTGTAGTTACGGAAAGAACATCTGGCATACAGTGACCATGTATGCCAAGAGCCACCACGACGAACTTTCACATTACTTGAATCAGGGCCTTGAGGGTCTGTCAAATCCGAGTGGTAGTAGTACGCATCATCGTAGTTATCAGAGACCCATTCCCAAACATTACCGACCATATCGTGAAGTCCGAATGCATTCGCTTGGAAGCTCCCGACAGGAGACGTAAACGAATATCCATCATGACCTTCTAATGCAAAGTCTCCCCAACGTCTCCAACGCGAGGTAGCATCTTTGTCAAAGATGTTTGCCAGTTTCGATAACTCCTCAGGATTATCCGAACTCGAATAACGTTTCTGCTTGTTCGCCAAACATGCATACTCCCACTCTGCTTCTGTTGGCAGACGATAGCGAACGCCCTCTTTTTTTGTCAACCAATCAGCCATAGCTACTGCGTCATTCCAGCTCACGTTCACAACAGGGTGTTCCGATGACTGATCAAACCCAGGATTCATCAAGCTATATTTTGTGTCTCGCCCAGCAAATGCATCATCGACCTCTTTACGATTTTTATCATGCTCAAGGCTGTATCCATAGGCACCCGTTCCATCTTTGATGGATTCGGGCACATAGTTTGTTTCAGATAAAAACTGGGAAAACTGTCCTACGGTAACTTCCGTTTTGCCCATGTAAAAGTTTTTTGAAATCTTCACCTGATGAAAGGGGCGTTCATCATCAAGCTCAGCAATCCGATGTACTTCGTACCTAGGAAAATCTTTTACTAAATCAAGAATTGAGTCTTTGTTCCCCATAAAGAATTGCCCCTTGGGAATCAAAACAAAACTAATACCAATTGAGTTTGAAAAAATAGTTTGCGACGTAAAAAAATAACTTGGCCAGATTGGACCCAAACAAACAAGCACAAAACCAAACGTTAGCAGCTTAGTAATTACTGTATAGCGTTTGTGAGAACATTGATTTAGGAAGTTTCTCATCGAATTTGCAGCAATACTCTCACCTTGCTGTTACATAGGGACCCCAGTATGGCTCACGCATATCCCCTAGCTGTCCAGCCAACTTTGACTTAACACGTCCATCAACTGTTGTCATCATCAAACTATCTTTTCCACCCTCCTGAGTTGTATAGATAATCAAACGACCGTTTGGTGAAAAACTTGGACGCTCATCAGCTACGGTATCCGTTAAGGATGTCACAACTTTTGAAGCAATGTCTAACAATTGCAGCTTGTAGGCACCATCAGATTTGGTTATGTAGGCCAACAATTTTCCATCAGGACTAATTGCAGGTGAGATGTTGTAGGCACCAATAAACGTAAGGCGTTCAGGCGTTCCATACGGCAAAGTTGCACGATAAATTTGCGGTCCACCACTTCTATCACTTACAAAATAAAGTGTTTTTCCATCTGAGGCGTACACAGGCTCTGTATCAATGTTCAGCGATTGAAAGAGTTTTCGCGGTGCACCGCCTTGAAGGTCAATTGAGTAGAGCTGCTGATTGCCACTTAGCGATAGAGCAACTACTAAAGAACGTCCATTGGGATTCCAAGCTGGTGCACTGTTAGAGCCTTTGAAGTTTGCAACTGCGTGTCTTGTTCCTTCAGAAATTTTGTGAACATAAACCACGGGCTTGCGCTGCTCAAAAGACACATACGCAATGCTTTTTCCATCAGGTGACCATGTGGGCGAAATGATTGGCTCAGGTG
>JAHEEQ010000046.1 GCA_024640585.1 Micrococcales bacterium | reverse complement strand
GCCTTCGTCACGCGCACCCCACAACAGCATCCCCCTTGGATGCTGTTTTTACGTCAACTATCTACATACAATGACAAGCTATGCGGGTGTCGTTCAATGGTAGGACTCTTGCTTCCCAAGCCCCTATCGACGTGTCGTGAGGTCCACTGATCTTCCTCAGTGAGACTCCACTCCCCTCATCCAGCAGTTCCACACATACAGGTGGTGGAATGGGTTACCCCAGTCATCACCCAGTCTGGATTTCCGCAGGGGCTGATCCAACATGTAAATGCCTCTTGATTGCCCCCTATTAAGCAATCACTATCTCATCCATTCCCCCATAAAGAAACGTCGAGGAGTACATAAGCTTATTGTCACTCTTCACTTATAGATGCATTGATAGCCAGATTTCCAAATGTAGAGGCTACTTCCTTCAATGAAGATTCCAGTAGTGAAATTGAGTTTCCCCCCCCGCCTCCACAGGAAAGAAGTAGAAATGCCAGCGATAAAAACATGTACTTTGCCATCATATTTTTTGACATACGCCGATCTCTTTTGAGTTGATACCCTGAATCAAAATGCTATTACCTGAATTTACAGGAATTAACGTCATGCCTGTATCCGTCGGTTCGGAAGTTATAGCTCTATAGGCACCTGGAATATTTCCCTCAGGAGCTATCTGCAAATCTGAAGCAGTCAATACCTCATTGGAATATGTTGGTTGGGTATTGGGATATTGGGCGTCAAGATTTGCATTAGTTGTTTTGATATACATTTTTTTCTCATCAAAATTGATCAACAACAAACCGTCAACCGCCTTACTAGCATTTGGATGGCCGATCCAAAACTGCCGACTAATCGTAATGATTCCAGCACATGACCCAGTAAAAGGGCTGGATATCGCTTTAGTTTTTTTAACGTAAAGGATTGACAGAAAAACCCCAATCAACATGATCAATAAATATTTGAGGGAAATTGATGCGCCAGTTCTGAAGTTCATTTCAAATATCTCAACGTTAATAAACTTAAGTTTCGACTGGGCAGAGAAAAACTTTAATTAAACCGATAAGTTTCGTACACACACCAAAACAAATACATATCAAAATTGTGCTCTCGTTGTCCTTTTGCGAATTCTCAAGGATGGTCCCCTCACCTCATCAACCGAAGGTGACCAATGGACCAACTCTCCCCCGCCGAACAATACCGACTCATCTACGTCATTCGTGAGAAGTGTGGGTTCAATTTGACACAGAGTCATTTCACAGAAGTCGCCTTTGAATTGTTTGAGGACATCTCTGGCATGGAGGACGTATCGACCCCAGATGCCATGGAAATCATCAACATTTTGTGGAGGAAATACAGTGCCAACACCTACCCCTGAAACCCTTAAACAACAGATTGAACCCAAGGACCAGAACCGCTACGACAAGGCAGTTCAAGAGGGTCGAACCATCCTGACAGGTGGAGGCAGTAAAGCAGACGCAGCAAGGGCAATCTTTCGTCTGATTCACACTGAACAACGTGAGGTTGTATTACGAGCATTCATCGAAGGTGCAGACGTAACACCCAAGGGTTCTCCAACTTATTACTACAACATCAGTCGCAAGTTTCGCAAGCAGAAAGCTGACTGATCACCACACCTTCTAGTGGGTGTTTTCACCCACTAGAAGCGTCAATTAAATTGACGGTTTCACTCCCGTTGCCCAAGCAATGATTTGATTGGACAGTGACTGCATTTAACGGACACACCATGGCAGTCATCAAGCGTGAGGGTTCCAAGTACTGGTACATCAATTTCCAGTATGGCGGCAAGAGCTACCTCAAATCATCAAAATCAATCGACAAATCCCTCGCAGAACGTATCGAGGTAGAGTGGCGTAAGCAGTTGATTGAACAAAACGAGTTGGGCATCAAACCCAAGATCGAAACGTTGGACGCATTCAAGGCGTATTCAGCATCCAAGAAGTCAATCGTCAGTCATTACGTGGTCAATCTCTGGGCGATGCGTGCCGCAGAGTTCTTCTCCTATGTCCCCTACCTCCACCTGCTTCAAAGTCGTGACGTTGAGCGGTTCAAGGTAGACATGGAGCGCAAGGCGTACAGCAATCAAACCATCAAACATGCCTTGAACCAAGTTGGCGGCACCATCAAATATGCCAAGCGAATGGGTTATCAAGTCCCTGAGGTTGAACTCCCCAGCATCAAACTTCCACGAGGTCGGTTGCGTTATCTAACAATCGAGGAAGAACAACGTCTTCTTGCCGCAGTCGACCCAAAGCGTGAAGTCAAAGGGTTGGCACCATACGATGATCGAATTCCACGGATCAAACGTCAAATGCAAGACGTGCATGACTTCATCATCATCTTGCTTGATACAGGTGCGAGGCATGGTGAGATTTGCACGCTTGAGTGGTCACAAATCAACCTCACCAATAGGTCAATTGCGTTGTGGCGCTCCAAGGTCAAGAACGAATCAATCTTGTTCATGTCAGACAGGGTGTTTGATGTATTTACAAGACGGTATGCCAACAGGAATTCCACGTTCGTTTTCACAGACTCACAAGGGGCGGCAAGAAAACACATCAACATGACATTTCATAAGGCATTCCAACGAGCTGGTTTACCAGACTGCTCACCTCACACCCTCAGACACACCCTAGCAACACGCTTGATTCAAAACGGCATGAATCTCTATGAGGTCAAGGAAATCCTTGGGCATTCAGACATCAAGACAACCATGCGGTATGCGCATATCGAGCAAGCGCAGGTTTCACGCAAGGCGACGGATTTAATTAATCGCATGAATCACGCATCAACCAACACCCCGATCAATCCACACGATTAACAAATGGGCAATCATTTCTCTGCGAAAGCTTGATGGGGTTAGCTCCATCAGACTCATAAATAAAAAGAGCGGGGTCGAGGTCTTTAAAAAATGTTTGCAACGTCATCAGCAACAACTCGACCTGTTCAGTTGGCGGGCATGAATACGGCACGAAGTCTTTCTTTTTGCCGTTTTCAACATCCGCCTTCTTGCACGGTATTCCAACACTTGTCAGCAGCTCAGCAAACAACTGATCGTTCAATCCATTTACCTTAGGTTTTAGACCAGCAGCAGAGTTCTTGTAGGCAGAGCACAACATCTGACGCAACCTGTTCACATCACCCCTTTTCTTGCGCAAATACTTCGCCGTTTGCGCCTCCAAGAAAGTCCTAGATTCAACGAACGAAGAAAACTCATCAAAATCATCCATCGTCTTCAAACAGTGCGGATCGTTCTTAACGTACTCATTCCAGTTGTCACGAATCGTAACGAACTGCTCCCTAGTAACCCAAGGTCGAGTGCTGAAAGCAATGTGCCCATATGTCTTAGATTCGGTCACGGCAAAAGGAGCACGCTTCCAGTCGTATTCCATGTTTAAACGCTTACTGAAAATCTTTTCAACAAAATCAGCGTTGTACTCAACCATGTCTCGAACACCTGTTTTTGCCTCAACAATTATTCGAGTCTCAGGCGTACGCTCAAAGAACATGCGAACAATCTCAGCGTTCTGCTCATCATCTTCTTCAAACTCAGGGGGTGTATAAATCCCGCCTTTTGCAAGAACAATGTGGAAATCGCCATGCTTCGAATTGTCCTCACCTACATCCAAAGTAGCTTGCCCACGTGTACGCCACCCAAGCGGACGCTTAACAGCATGCTTCTTATCTAGAACGGTTGAATCCTTGGTCAATATTCGACGTTGCTTGGCATACAAAGTACTCAATTCCCCCTGCTGACATACAACTGCCTCATCGTCTGTCATGTTGCAAATAAAACCATCAGTAGTGCAACTAAAAACCATCCGATTAGGAGGCACAGAGTTCATGATTTCGCCTAATACAGCACGAGTGAACGATGTGATGAATGAAGCGTAATAAGCATTGGTTATTTTGCTAGGTGGTAGAGATTTACCCTCTCGGTCACGCATGTCATACACACGTTTTTCATGCAAACCCTGAGCAGTCTTGCCATACGTTGAGTTGCTAATTTCTTTCCAAAACAATCCCTCCAAAGTCTTCGACCCAGCATCAATACGTTTGTTAATGCAGTCCTTTATAAAGTCTCCAAATATGCGAGTGCTGTTATCGGTTGGAACTATCACACCATGCTTGATGGTTAATTTTGCGCCTAACTTCTTCGCAACAAACAGCTCAGGTGCAGCACAACAACTTAGACCTTTGAGCGGAAAGATCAACCCGTTGTCAGTTCGCACAGGCAATGTCGGGTAACGAGTGTCAGCGGGAAACTCAAACTCAACCTCTACAAAACCAAGTGTTTCGGGTCCATAGTCGTCCAAATTTTTACAGTCGTGAATATTGAACCAATCAGGCAAACCAATTAACGACATTGCCGTTGGGTACGCACTAGACAAGTCGAAGTCCGACCAATCATCTTTAAAACCAGGACCAAACCAAAACTGCTCATTCCGTCCACCGTGATAGCACTCAGTCACAAAAACGGTTTCACGGTGAACGCAAGCAATTTCCACATCATCAGTCTTGTAGATGTATCGACCTTTTGGTTTGCTGTAGTAACTCTGTTTAATCCGTTCCTTGCCAAGCATCCACAGGTAATCCAACCCCGCATCACTCCATGACTTGAGTAACAAATCAACACCGATACCGGTCAACGTAATAGGTACCTTAAAGTTGCCAGTCACCGCCTTGTACTGGTCAATCACTTTCTCCATGTACCTGACACAAATCTCAGCGTCAGTAAGGGCGTATCGCCTGAACAAATCCCAGTTCTCATATCGCAACTTGTCCATGTTACGGATGATTCGTTTGAATTCCTCTCGATCAGGAGTGAGTTCAACCTTTTCAATTCCAACCAACTCACCCAATGCCTTCAAACTCTTCGAGGATTGAGGTGTCAACAACATCGTGTCACGAATGAACAACTTCAAAGTGACATCGTCATCATCACTCGTAGGAACCTCCACTTTCACGTACGAGTCAGTCGACACAAAGGTACTTCGCACCGCTGACATGTACTTGGTCAACTCCTGAAAATCAGCAAAAGCAGGTATGTCGGCACGGGTGAAATGACCAACCAAATAAACCTTGAGGGGCAGGTGGCGAACACCGTGGACTCGAGCCCCAGTGCCCAATACAAAGATCATGAAGTCTTGCAAGGTGATGCGCTCATCACCCTCAGGACAACAAATTCCACTCCATTCCAACCCATCAGAAGTCTTGGCATGGAACTGGTAGCTAAGAATCAATGACCTAGCCTTACCCTCCTCCTTCACCTCAGCTGGACTCAAGGCGACAGAGGGTGTTTTAAACTCTGTATCGAATCCAACCAACAAATAGTGTGTGGATTCATGCTCCTTGACTGAAAGTCCAGAATCATCCTGCTGGAAACAGTAAAAGTCATTGCTCTCCACCCATATAG
>JAHEEQ010000042.1 GCA_024640585.1 Micrococcales bacterium | reverse complement strand
CGTTTGATTGACGTGATGAAAGAGTTGCAAGATAACTCGCAGTTGATTGTCATCACTCACCAAAAGCGCACAATGGAAATCGCAGACGCTTTATACGGTGTCACAATGCGCGGCGATGGTGTTTCAGCGGTAATTAGTCAGCGACTTTCAGAAGTCCAAGGCGAGTTTTAGTTTCCATGTTGCTGCGAAAGTGGCGAAAGAATAATTCGCAAACTCCAGATGAAGTAAGTGAAGAAGTCGAAACAACCTCATCCAAAAAGATAACTTGGAAAAGTAAAGGGCTATCTGCCTTATTCAAATCTGCATTCGGCAAAACCGACCTTGAAGCGCTTAGCGAAATTGAAGACGCATTGTTGATGGCAGATGTTGGCGTAGAAGCCACAGCTGAAATTATCGATCGGATTCGAAAAGTATCAGCGCGTGGAGCGGATGCGGCGAGTTTGCAAACTTCCGTTCGCGAAGTGTTGTTAGACATTTTGGCACAACAGCCAGAACGTAGTCTTGGAATGAACGATGACGGACCATCTGTAATTGTTGTAGTTGGAGTAAACGGAACTGGCAAAACCACAACCGTCGGAAAAATCGCTTACCAGTTAAATCAAGCTGGTAAAAAAGTAGTTGTGGGAGCAGCGGACACATTTCGCGCTGCGGCCGCGGACCAATTGGAAACTTGGGCAAATCGCAGCAATTCAATAATTGTTCGAGGCCCCGAAAATGGCGATCCAGCGTCGGTTGCATTCGACACTGTGGCAAAGGGTGTTGAAGCCAACGCAGATGTAATCATTGTTGATACAGCTGGTCGATTACACAACAAATCAACGCTGATGGAAGAACTTTCAAAAGTCACTCGTGTAATTGAAAAGCGAGCTCCGATAACAGAAACACTTTTGGTGCTCGATGCAACAACAGGCCAAAATGGACTTACCCAAGCCCAAGTTTTTGCCGAAAGCGTTCACCTGACTGGAATTGTGCTCACCAAATTTGATGGGACAGCAAAAGGTGGCATTGTTTTTGCGGTTCAACAAAAACTTGGAGTGCCAGTCAAACTAGTTGGTATCGGAGAAACTGCTGAAGACTTGATTTCATTCAACGCCAGCGAGTTTGTGGACTCTTTACTCTCATAATTTGTAATTTGGAAACATTTGTAACATTGGTGACACAAACCTTTAACACATATTAGGCATATGTCACATACCTGCAACGAAAAAGCACCCCTGTGTGAAACACTCTATTGCGATATTTCTCCCGTTACTTCTACTACTAAAAGAAAGCGGGTGCAATATGCCGGAACTAAATACCGGTGATACCGCCTGGGTGTTGGCAAGCGCAGCTCTGGTCTTGCTAATGACACCAGGTTTGGCGTTTTTCTATGGCGGCATGGTTCGAGCTAAAAGCGTTCTCAACATGATGATGATGTCTTTCTCAGCAATTGCCGTTGTTAGCGTACTTTGGGTCTTTTATGGCTACTCTGTTGCATTCGGCAACTCAGGAAGTGCTTGGTATGGATCTTTTGATCTTTCAGGTCTTTCAGGTTACGTAAATGATGTTGTTGCAAATGGTGCTTACTATCCAATTCCTGTTCTGGCTTTCGCAGCTTTCCAATTGATGTTTGCCGTAATCACTCCGGCATTGATTTCAGGTGCAATTGCTGATCGTGCGAAGTTTGTAACCTGGGTTATTTTCGTTGCCATTTGGGTTTCGATTGTTTACTTCCCAGTTGCACACTGGGTATTTGATTTTGGTGGAACAGACGCAACTGGCGCGGGTTGGTTAGCTGCAAAGGGTGTGCTCGACTTTGCAGGTGGAACTGCAGTCCACATCAACGCAGGTGCCGCTGGCTTAGCCCTTGCGCTCGTACTTGGAAAGCGGGTTGGTTTCAAGAAGGAACCAATGCGCCCACATTCATTGCCTCTTGTATTACTTGGCGCTGGATTGCTTTGGTTTGGCTGGTTTGGATTCAATGCAGGATCTGCACTTGGTGCAAATGGAACAGCAGCAATTGCCTTCATGAACACTCAAGTTGCAACTGCTGGCGCACTAGCTGGCTGGTTAATCGTTGAAAAAATTCGCGATGGACATGCAACTTCACTAGGTGCCGCTTCTGGCGCAGTTGCTGGTTTGGTCGCAATCACACCAGCTTGCGCATTCGTTGCACCTTGGGCAGCAGTTGTAATTGGTTTGATTGCTGGCATTCTTTGCGCTTTAGCAGTTGGACTTAAATATAAACTCAATTACGACGATTCACTCGATGTGGTTGGCGTTCATTTAGTTGGTGGCCTATGGGGAACACTTTCAATCGGTTTCTTTGGCTCAACCGCAATTACAAGCTGGGGTGCAAACGGATTGTTCTACGGTGGCGGAACTGAATTGCTTGGAAAGCAAGCTCTTGGTGCCGCATCGGTAATGGCGTTCTCATTTGTTGTGACTTACATTATTGGTTTCTTACTTGAAAAAACCATTGGATTCCGCATCACAAAAGATGAGGAAGTTGAAGGTGTTGACCTAACTCACCATGCAGAGTCTGCATATGAATTAGATAGCCGAGCCGGTGGCGGTCTCGGTGGACTTATTGCCAATGGCAGATCGGAGGCCTAGGAAATGAAACTCATTACTGCAATTGTGAAACCGTTCAAACTAGATGAGGTCAAGAGTGCGCTTGAAGGCCAAGGCATTCATGGACTAACTGTTTCTGAAGCTAGTGGTTTTGGCCGCCAGCGTGGACACACCGAGGTTTACCGCGGTGCGGAATACACGGTTGATTTGATTCCTAAAGTGAGAATTGAAATCTTGGTCGACGACGCCGACGCAGATAAGGTTCTTGATGCCATTGTTGCAGTTGCGCAAACTGGTCGGATTGGCGATGGAAAAGTCTGGGTTATTCCAGTCGAACAAGTTATTCGAGTTCGAACTGGTGAACGCGGATCGGCTGCTCTCTAGCAGTTTAAAAGGTATTTTCCTTCAGGTTGGGGTGGAGTTAAATCCACCCCAACCTTCTCTATAGTTGGATGGTTATGTATTTAGATCAACGTAAAGCTTTAATTTCAGTAGAGGTTACCCCTTCTCGTGCAAATCGAGTTGCACTTTCTGAATTAACAGATTCATGGGTTATTTCGCTTGCTGAAAAAGCTGGATTTGATAATCATAATGTGGCATTGGTTGCAGTTGGTGGCTATGGCAGAAATGAATTATGTGCAGGTAGTGATTTAGATATTTTGCTTTTACATCACCAGGATGAAAAACCTGAGACGATGGCAAAGTTAGCCGACGCAATCTGGTATCCGATTTGGGATAGCGGTATCTCTTTGGACCATTCTGTTAGAGACATTGCACAAGTTAGACGTATGGCGAATGCAGACTTCAAAGTTGTTTTAGGACTGTTGGATGCAAGGGTGATATTCGGAGCAGAAAGTCTGCTAGATGAAGTAAAGACAAGTGTCTTATCTGACTGGCGCTCAATGTCTAAAGAGAGACTGGGGGAGCTTTGGCAAAGTGCTAAAGAACGCAAACAGCGATTCGGTGATTTAGCGCATTTGTTGGAGCCAGACTTGAAAGAAAGCTACGGAGGGTTGCGCGAGGTAACTATCTTGCGCGCGATTGCTGCTAGTTGGATTACCGATGTAAATCGTGATCGCGTGGAGCAAGCCCATCAAACTTTGCTAAATGTGCGCGATGCGCTGCAACGGGTTACAGGCAGATCAACTGACAAGTTGACTATGCATGAGCAAGTTGAAGTTGCCAAGCTCCTTGGAATTGAATCCGACGATTTGCTATTGCGCGAAGTGTCTTTGGCAAGTCGCACGCTTGCTTATGAATCAGATTTAGCTTGGAAAAGGGTTAATAAAGAAATAAAGAAGAAGTCTATTTTCAGTTTTAAGAAAGTCTCTCGGGAATTTCGTGCACCGTTGGCAGACGGAGTAGTTGTTCAGGATGAAGAAGTTGTATTAGCGAGAGATGCGAATCCTCAAGCCGATCCAGGTCTTGGTTGGCGCATTGCGGCGGCTGCGAGTCAAGCGGGGTTAGATATATCTGCTGCAACTTTGTCTCGTTTGAAGCAAGAACTAGCGATATTGCCAAATCCTTGGCCTAAAGAAACTCTAAATTCATTAATCTCATTTCTTGGTTCCGGTTCAGCGCTTATTTCTGTTTGGGAATCATTAGAACAAAACGGGTTACTAGATGTAATGCTGCCGATGTGGCAGCCAATGCAGGCATTACCGCAGAGAAATGCACTCCATATTTACACTGTTGATAGGCATTCACTTGAGTGCGTAGTGCAGGCATCGACTTTAAGCCGGATGGTTTCACGTCCAGATTTATTGTTAGTTGGTGCACTTTTTCACGATATCGGAAAACCTCACAAAGGCGACCATAGTGTTGTTGGAGCGGATTTAATTGCGGGAATTGCAGAACATCTAGGCTTTGAAAATCAAGACAAAAATATTTTGATTGAAATGGTAAAGCACCACCTTTTGATCCCTGAGATTGCCACCCGAAGAGATTTAGATGACCCTGCCACAATTGAATATGTCTCAGAAAAAGTACAGACAAGTCAACTTCTTGAATTATTACATTACTTAACAATTGCTGATTCCAAAGCGACTTCCGAACATACGTGGAGTGATTGGAAGGCAAGTTTGGTTGCAGATTTGGTAGGAAGAGTAGACGCAATTTTTTCTGGCAAAGAAATTCCAAGTGGACAGGCGCTCTCCCAAACATTTCCTTTCACTCCAACGGTTGAAACGGAAATTCAAATCACAAACCTCGGATCTCAAAGCGACATTTATATTTCTACAAGAGATCGAGTCGGTTTAATAGCTGACGTGGCTGGCGCTTTACGTGTTCTGCGATTAGATATTAAGTCAGCGCAATTTGAAACTAATGAAGAATTAGCGATGCAGCATTGGCAAGTAATTCCACTATTTGGCGACGCACCCGAAACCAAGAAAGTAAGTTTGGAATTGCAATTGGCGGTTAATAATCCAGCCATAATTTCAAAAGAAATTCAAAAAGTAGAAAATTCGCGCACATATAGAGGTTTTGTGCCACCAAAGCCGCGGGTGAAATTTGTAGAGGGTATATCTCAACGTGCAGATGTGTTTGAAGTTCGCGCACATGACGAAACGGCACTTTTATTTCGGATTGCGCAGATTGTGGCTTTGGAAAAACTAACAATCAATTCGGCTCGGATCGACACAATTGGAAGTGAAATTGTTGATGTCTTGTATCTAACCACCAGTGAAGGTGGGAGATTGGACGAAATCACTAAGAACGAACTTGTTTTTAAAGTTCAAGCGGAACTCGAGGCAGATTTCAACCGTTAGAACTCGCCGATTACGCGGGCTTTACGATTAGCCCCTACCTCGGAGGTCATGTGTTTGATCAACTCTCAGCGAAACTAACCGCTGCAGTCAAAACCATTCGCGGAAAAGGCAAAAT